>CAIQXC010000580.1 GCA_903875675.1 Akkermansiaceae bacterium | reverse complement strand
CGTTCGGTCAAATCCTCTGTTGTGGATGCTCAGCCAAAGACAAGTCGGTAGCGCATTCAGAGCCTCCAGTTCTTGAGAAGGCAAATCCACAAGACGGCGTATTTTTGACATATACCGGCTACGAAACCAAGATCATTGAACTAAAGAAGGGCCATTTCTGGTTTTGGCACGAGTCCGACGATAGGGATTTGAATGGGCCGAAATATCCACTCGAAGGCTCCTACACCATTTCGGACAATTCAATTACTTTGCAGCATGATCAGCCTTTCAAGAAGCAATGGTTCTTCTTCAAAGTAAACGATGTCGTTACGCTTTGGCCCACCGCTGCGCCGCAAATCGAGCCAAGATTGCATCCGCTCATAGACGATGAATACAGGTATTTTACTGGCGGATTCGACTATTTTAAGACTTACGGCACTGGGAAAATCTTGGTATCAACTCCCTTGACCGGACAAGAAGCATGGGATCATCGAACGGCACCGCGAATGGAATTCAGTTCCAAAGTTACCCGTCAAACGGCCGCAGAGGTATCAGACGAAATTCGGAAATTGAAGGAGGCCATTGATTTGCAGGAAAAGAAGGTAGATGCGTGTCGCAGTGAACTAAGCCAGCTAATCAAGGAGCATAAGATATCTTACGGTGGTCCAGATGAAGGTATTTCCATTGTTGGAGCCACTGATAGAGAACAGCAGGAGATACAAGTCGTCTATCAATCACTGGAAAAGAAGCTCGGGACTGAGACTGTCATTAAAGAAGAATTGCGGATGAAGTTGTTTGCGGTGGAACATCGGGCCGAACAACCCGCGGATGGCAAGACGCCAGCAGCTCCTCAACCACCCCACTAACTCAAGCCAATCACGCGTCTGCCATCGCAGAAACGTTGCGGTTGACTCCACCCCCGGCGCATGAGCGCCCTGACCGTCACCCTTGGAGCCGACATCTCCGCCTTGAGGCGGGCGCTGGCCGGTGCCACCGAACTTGTCTCCGCATCCGCCCGCCGCATGGGACGAATCACGGGCGCGGGACTGGCAGGACTCGGCAAGGGTGGATCTGCCGCGCTCAGTGCGGGGTTCTCCGCCAGTGGTGTAGCACTCAAGGCGGGCATCGGCGCGGCCCTGGCGGGTGGTGCCGCAGCGATGGGCGTCGGCGTGAAGGCGGTCACCTCGGCAGCCAACTTCGAGCAGACGAAAGTGGCCTTCACCACCCTGATAGGTGACGCAGCCAAGGCGGAACAGACGCTGGCCAAGCTCCGCACGCTCGGTGCCGAGACACCCTTTGAGTTTCCCGAACTGGCGGATGCCGGCCGCAAGTTGATCGCCTTTGGTGAGTCAGCCGACACCGTGCCCGAAACCCTGCGGCGCATCGGTGACGTGTCGGCGGGCGTGCAGGCACCGATCGGTGAAATCGCCGAGGTCTATGGCAAGGCGCGGGTCCAGGGGCGGCTTTTCGCTGAGGACATCAACCAGTTGACAGGCCGAGGCATCCCGGTTATTGGGGAGCTGGCAAAGCAGTTCGGGGTCAACGAATCGCAGGTTAGAAAGCTGGTCGAATCCGGCCAGGTCGGATTCCCGCATTTTGAGAAGGCGTTTATCAACATGACATCGAAGGGCGGCAAGTTCTCCGGCATGATGGAGATGCAGAGCAAGACGACCTCGGGCTTGTTCTCCACGCTCAAGGACACGGTCAACGAGGTGTTCCTTGCGCTCGGGACACCGATCAACGACGCCATCCGCCCGCTCGTCGCCGAGGCCATCGGGCTTGTCACCACGCTCGCTCCCATGGCGGCGGATGCGGGCAAGCGGATCAAGGACGCGATCCTGTTCGTCATCACCGCGTTCAAGAGCGGACAGATTCTCGACCTCGTGTCGGCCTCTCTGAAACTCGGCTTCGCGGTGGCCATCAACTCGCTCATCAACGGCTTCCGCGCCGCCGTGTCCTTCCTGTTCTATTTCATCACGGACGGGTCGATGTGGAAGGGACTCGGGACGTTGTTGTTAGGTCTAGCTGCCAGCTTTGGGCTGTCCATCCTCAACGCGTTTGAAATGCCCATCACCTATCTGAAAGCAGGCATCGAATGGTGCGTCGCCCATCTGTTGAAGGGGCTGGCCAGCATCCCGGGCATGTCCAAGCTGATGGGCTTTGAAGCACAGGACGTGAACACCAGCTTCAAGGACATCCTCAAGTCCAACAAGGACGATGCCGGTTCATTGTTCGGGGTGAGTTACAAGGACTTGCAGAAAGAGAACAACCGCCTGATGGAATCGGGCGGGGCGGGCGTGGGAAAGAGTGCCGACGAAGCCGCCCGCAAGGCCGTCGAGTTTGGTTTCACGGACACGATAGACACCGCCGGGCTGCGCGACAACATGGGCAAGATCGTGCAGTCGATCCGCGATTCGATGCCAAAGCCAGAAGACGTGAAGCAGGCAGCCAATGCCGCCAGCAAGACGGACACCGGCCAAGCCATCGTCCAACAAGCAAGCCGCCTTGATCCCATCGTCACGTCGTTAGGCAAGGTCGGCGGCGGCGGTTACTCGACCGGCACGCTCGACGCCCAGCGCGAGAACAACCGGCTGACCGGCGAAACCAACGGCATTCTCAAGGGCATGAGCGGCAAGCTCGACAAGCTCCGCGGCAAGCCGCAGGCGGCATTCGGTTGACTTGGCACCCCGGCCAAGATGCCGACACATGTTGCAATTCAACCAGGGCGACTCTATCCGCAGCCGGGCTACACCGTCCAGATCGACAAGGAGGGCAAGTGGACAGCCACCCAGATATTTCTCTGCCATCGCACCTCGGCGGTCACTTTGATGCCGCGTCCGGGCACGCCCCATCCGGAGATCGGTTTCATCGAAGTCTCACAGGTCACGGTGAACTTCACCGAGGGCGACCTGGCGGAAATCACCTGCCAATACGCCGGTGCCGAGGAAAAGGAGGATGAGAAGGCCAACGCGGTTTACACGATGGGCCTGTCGCTCTCGGAGGAACCGCTGCTCAGCCACCTCCGCTACAAGAACCTGGTCGCCACGGAACAGGAGGCGATCAAGCTCATCCAATCGGGCAAGGACAAGGACGACCAGGGCAACAAGCTGCGCGACAAGGTGACGAGCGACAGGGGCAGGGAGGCGCTCGCCAAGATCGACCGCGGCCAGACGAATTGTTACTCGCCCCGCGTGACGTGGCGCGAAAGCTGGGTGCGCAACAAGCCGGTGGCCGCAGCCGAACTCAACAAGATCGGCAACATCGACGTTCCATCGGGACCCGCGCCCGCGCTGGCAGGCGCCCGCAACTGGCTGCGCAACGGTGTCACCCAGACGCAGGACGGCAAGGCGTTCCGCCTCGAACTGGAATGGCTCGCCAGCGACAGGGAGGGTTGGGACGCCGACATCTACAATGACTGACCGCCATGCGACTGCCCCAAAAGAAGAAACCCGGTGACCCGGTGCTCGCCGCCGATTGGAACCTGCTGCTCGACGCGGTTGCGGCCCGCACGCCATGTCCCGGCAACGGGCTTGAATTCATCTCGTCGTCGGGCGGGTTTTCCTACTCGTCGCCGCCGCCCAAGGGGGAGCTTTCCAAGGGCCAGCCGCCATTCTCGGTCATCGCCATCGCCAGGGACGGCGGCAGCTATCTGGTGACGATGAAAGAGGGCTGGGTGATCGAGCGCCAACCGAAAACCACCGCCCACCCGGCGGTCAGGTTCAACATGCCAACATGCGGCGGGGTCGCCCTCGATACGATCCCGAGGCCGCAGCTTGCCATGTCTATCAACGACATCGCCTGGTGCCGGTATCAGACCGATCCGGCGGGGCTGGTCACGGGCGTTCCCGTGATCGTCGTTTCCGCCGCCTACCAGGACGGCATCCACTATTATCCCACGGACCCGGAGGGGTCGGGCGGCAATGGCGACTGTTACGTCAAGTTGTTCAAGCTGGAAATGGACGGCGCGTCGCCACGGGTGCTTGTCTATCAGCAGAGCGACATCGAGCACTGGGCGCAGCTCTGGACCGGCGAGAACGTGGGCGGCGGCCAGCGCATCTACAAGAAGCACGACGAGGCGACGAACATCTACCAGTTCCGCAGCCTGGCCGGCCGTGGCACCTACACCGCGGACTCGCCCGACGCCGGCGTGACGGCACAGATCAAGACCGTAACCGATGGCGACCTTGTCCGGGTCATTGGCAACGGCAGGAAGGGCGCACGCATCTGGAAGGACTGCGACGGCAACGAGGTGTTTCGCATCGAATGGAGTGACGGGCTCATCACGTCCGGCGGCTACTACATGATGGAAGCCGGATGCGACGGGGCGTCATCCAACAGCTCCAACATCCCCGCCTGACCAATGAATGTCGCCGCCATCATGACCGACGCCGCAGGGTATCCCAACCGGGCTGCAATCGTTGGCCGCACCCTGAGCGCGTCAGGCATTCAGTTTTTCCGCGTCTCCCCGGCGGATCGCCCGCAGCCCGGCGCGCTGACGGTGGACTTGCCGGACGGGTGGCTGCCATCTAACGACAGTCCGCTGAACCTGAAACATTGGTACCGCTGCCACCTTCACTATCTTGCCGCAGTCAGGCGCCACGGCATCAAGGCCGATTTCTATTGGTGCTTCGAGGGCGACGTGTCGGCATCCCCCGCCACCTGGCTGCGCCTGATGGACACCACCGCCGACATGCCCCATGACGGCCTCTGGACGCGCCTGTCGCACGCCAGCGAGCGCCCCGGCATCGGATGGTTCTCCCACCCTACAACCCCGCCGTGGGGCGAGTGGTATTGCCTCGGGGCTCTGTTCCGCGTGTCCGCCCGCGCCCTCGACTGGTGGGAGGAATCCGCCGCCGAATCCCGCGAGGTATTTACCGAGATCGCCGCCCCGAGCGTGATTGCCAGGGCAGGTGGCACGATCAGCCGCATCAACCGCCCGCACCATGAGTCGCTCTATCACTGCGGGACGATGAAGTTCAATCCAGGCCACGCGACCCGGACGCCGCCCGTCCATCACCCGCGGATGTTCCACCACCCGTGCAAGTTCGACGACCGGTTGACAGCCGGACCGGTTGCTGCATGGAAGGATGACATGTTCCGCCAGGCGGACGATTTGGAAGTGTGAGTTCCTGTCCCGCAGTTGACGCCATTGCCGCAGTCACAACCACCAATTTTCCCAGCCATGCGCCAGCCCATCGACATCGACATTGACTACGTGTTCAAAGCCATCGTTGGCACCGCCTCGCCGGTGCTGGACGTCATCACGTCGTATCAGGAGCAGATCGAATGGCACCTGCGGTTCGCCTCGCTGCTGGTCGGCCTGTTAGTCGGCATCCTGTCGCTGGTGGCCATGGTGCGGAAGCTGCGGCGGAAGTGAACGCCGAACCCTACCGCCGGACGCTTAATGTGATGCCACCGCGCTATTGGTTGGCGTTGGTGGGTGGTTGAGTGGTGGATGGAAGGTTGGCATCCATGATTTGTTCGGCTTGTTTCTGGAAACGTTGGTTGGCGGGCAAAAGCCACTTCAATCATGGGTTAGAGCGGCTGTTTCCGCGTGGCGACCATAGGGACAGGCCCCAAACGATGCACCATAGAGCAATCTCACCCGCTAGAAATGCACCGATGTCAATCTGCCAATAATCGCCTCCGGACATACTGACATATCCATCAGTCAGCATATATCTGGGGCACTTCAGAGCCCACCCAATTGTGATCAATCCGATGAGGAAAATGGTTATTGCTATTCTGTTTTGTGTTATCTTCATAAGATCTATTTCTGCCGAGCGCTTTTGTGATGGCGGCCGCGTGGTTGAGGTTAGTTAGTGGGGTGATTGAGGGGCTTCTTGCGGCTTGCCATATACTCCTTGTTCGGCATGGAGATTCGTCTCAGCGGCTGATTCATTTCGACGCCAGACACGTAGCTGGGGTGGTCTACTTGGGTGGCGGAGCAGCTTCGGGTAGCTCGACTTCCGCATTCTTCTTGCCCGGCTCAATTTTAACGGGTGCGTCGAACCCGTGTCTCTCCCAATAACGCATAAACTCCTCACGCTGGAGCCGCTCGAAAATGCGAGAATATTCGCCATCGACATAACCTATTGGACTAAAATGTATCACAGGAGGCAATCGCTTCGAGTCCAGTGCATCGAGTTTTCGAAAGTCAAACACCCCACCAACTTTACAGGATTCGAGTTCTTCCCTAGTTGGATTTGCCATTCTGACGCTTACGCGAACGACGACAGACCCTTCCTTCTCACGAACCTGTGGAACATCGCTATTCGCTGCGTTCCCATAAGTGACGGATGCTATCGCCAACAGGGTGTATTGTAGTTTTGACTTCATCTGATTATTCGCATTTTGTGTGTTATTTGCCGAACATTGTTGTTCAACGACGTGCGGCGTTAACAATTGTTCAACGAACCCGTCGTTGTTCCAGGTGTAACAACGACCCGAAAGCGCGGACTTCGTCCACCGACGCTGGAAAGGTCGTTCTTACACGGGGATTCAAACGCACGCCAACCGCTGGTGCAAGGGTATTCTACCAAAATCGTCACCAGTGGCCAGATGTCGCTTCCCGGGCAGCAGAGGCGGCAATGCATCAGAGTGGCCGTTGACACAATGCCCCGGTCACCATGAAAGCACTCAAATACCTCAGCTTCGTCGGCAAGGTCGCCGGTCTCGTTTCCGCCCTCAACGTCATCCCGTTCGTCGATCCCACCATCGGCGTGGTCGTGTTCGCCGCCGCCTCGATCCTCAAGGACGCCGTGAATCGCATCGGGGATTTGCTCGATGACGGCAAGCCCAACTCCAGCTTCAAGGGCTGAACTAACACCATTTTTGGTTCATCACAAATCCGGGGTGTGGAGGCTTCTCTCCATGCCCCGGATTTTGCGTTTGGTGCCGCGTAGGAGCACGTGCCGCTCGCACAAGGTATGGCAATATGGCCGACCCCCTCATGCACCATCCGCGTCTAACAAGCATCATTGGCGCGCGGATTGAACGGGGCACTCATGCCTCGGAACCATTGAGCACCATGCGGCCTTTCTTGCGGTCGAAGAAGAACCGGTTCTCCGACTGCCCATCCTTCGGCATGATGGCAAACCACTTTTCCGCCTGCTCCGGGGTGGTGAGTTCCCGGTAGTGCTTAAAGATGATCGACGGCGAGTTGCCGGCCTCAAGCGCCACCTGGTCGGCGCTCTGCACCACGGCGATCCGGTAACTGATGAACGAATGCCGCAACACGTTGCGCGGCCACTCGATCTTGAGGGCGCGGGCCAGCGCGGGCACGTGGGTTTGCAGTTCCTTCGCCCTGACGATTTTCCCTTTCCTTTCCAAGGGCGTCAGCCAGGCCGCGAGGTTGTCGCTGATCGGAATGACGCGACGTGAGGCTGTCTTTGCTTGGCCCGCCCGCACCTGGATGATCCTGCGGTCCAGGTCCACGGCCTTCCAGTCGAGCCGGTTGAGTTCGGCCATGCGGATACCGGAGAACGCCCCGATGGCGAGGATGGGCACCAGCTCGGGCGGCGCGTTGTGGAGCAGCCTCGTCATTTCCTCGGGCGTGAAGATCACCACGTCGTCGGATTTGACGCGCACGAGTTGGACTTGCTCGACGGCGGTGGTCTTTTCATCGGGCAGGTAGTTCTGACACTTGGCGAACGAAAAGAGCACCTTGATGCAGCGCAGCATGGAATTGCGGGTCACCGCCGAGATTTCCAGCGCACGCAGCCAGGCATCCACGTCCGGGCCGGCCACGTCGAGGATGGGTCCGGGGAACCGGGTGGCAAAGCGATTCAGGGTAGTGCGGAGCTGGCCGAGATAGGCGCTGCTCGCCCCGTCCTGTTCGCGGATCTTGAGCAGTTCGGCGACCACCTCGGGTGTCGTGGCGCGGCGGACAATCTTGCCGAACATCTTCCCGTATTCCGTCGCCATGACCGACAGGGATTCGCTTCCCGCAAGCTCACGGGCGCGGACGTAATCCTCCACGGCTGCAAACAGGGGAATCCCGAGTTTTGCCAGCAGCCCTTCCGCCGCCTTGAAATTGTCGCGCTCGTGCGGCTTGAGGTCGGTCACGTGCTGCATGCCCGCCTGGATTCGCTGCGCCACGAACTGCGCCTCCTTTTTGGCCGCCTCAAGCGTGGTAAAGAACTGCCGCAGGCGTTTGCCGTCCCGGTAGTGGGAGATGGCGAAGCGGACCCTGCCGCCCGAGCCGCAGCGATAGACCGGCACGCTGGCCGAGCCAAACCTGGCCATGGCAACGGGTTTGCCGTGCTTGCCCCGCTTGGGGGTTGGTGGGCAGAGAACCGGATTGGATGGTTCCGCGTGAGTTGTCGCCATTTTGTCGCCAGGGGCTTCCATGGCGCAGGAAATGGTGTCAACCGCGGCGATTTCCGCCGTCATAACCCCTTGATTATTAAGGGGAAGTGCTCGAAAGAGGACTCGAACCTCCACAGGTTTCCCTACTAGATCCTTAGTCTAGCGCGTCTACCAATTCCGCCATCCGAGCAATCGGTTGGGTGAGGGGGCTTAGATACGTTGGAGGAGGGGACT
>CAIQXC010000579.1 GCA_903875675.1 Akkermansiaceae bacterium | reverse complement strand
TCTGCCAGCATTGACACGTGGGATGGGGCCACTAGGGTGGGTCCGGACATGACCATTGATCACTACGCCAACCGCTTTGTGTGCGATCTCGTGGCTTACGAGCCGGGAAAGCCAATCGACGAAACCGCCCGCGAATTGGGCCTCAATCCCGCCGACATCGTCAAGGTGGCATCCAACGAAAACCCGCTTGGTCCCTCGCCGAAGGCGAAGTTGGCGATGGCCGCAGCGCTCGATGAGGCGCACATTTACCCGGACGGGGTGGGTTACCGGCTGCGGCACGCGATTGCGCAGGGGCTTCATTTGGAGCTTGAGGAGGTGGTGCTGGGCAATGGAAGCAACGAGATCATTGAGTTGCTTTGTCACACATTTTTGAACCGGGAGGCGGAATTGATCGCCGCGGAGCACGCCTTCGTGGTGTACAAGCTGATGGCAACCCTGTTCGGAGCGACCTACGTGGAGGTGGCTGACCCGGGGTTTGTTCACGATTTGGAGGCAATGGCCGATGCAATCACGCCCAAAACCCGGCTGCTGTTCATTGCCAACCCGAATAACCCAACCGGCACGATGGTGGGCCAGGCAGCCATCGACCGCTTCATGGAGCGGGTGCCCGAGCACGTGGTGGTGGTGTTTGACGAGGCGTATTTTGAATTTCTCGATGTGCCGCTAGACACCTTGAAGTACGTCCGGGAAGGCCGCAACATCTGTGTGCTGCGCACCTGCTCGAAGATCCACGGCCTCGCCGCCTTGCGCGTCGGTTACGGCCTCGCCTCAAAACCCGTCGCCGCCTTGCTGCAAAAGGCCCGCCAGCCATTCAATGTCAACGCCATCGGCCAGGCCGGTGCTCTCGCCGCGCTGGCCGACACCGAGCACATCGAACGCACCCGGGCCGCAAACCGAGAAGGGCTTGCCTTCTATGAGGCAGCGCTGGACGCCCGTGCCATTCGCTACGTGCCAAGCGTGGCGAATTTCCTGCTCATCGAGGTAGGCGACGGCGACCGGGTATTTCGTGAGATGCTCCAGCAAGGGGTGATTGTGCGGGCCATGCGCAGCTACAAACTCCCGGGTTGGATCCGCATTTCCATAGGTACCCCCGCGCAGAATGCCCGCTGCCTGGCCGTATTGGACGCGGTGCTCGCCAGCCACTCCGCCTGACACCCAGCATGCATCCTCGCGCCAGCCAGCCCGGCAGCCCCCCCACCACGGTTGCCGCAGTCGCCACGGCACCTGGCGTCGGTGCGGTTTCCTTGGTGCGGCTTTCAGGGCCTGAGTCGCTCTCGGTGGCTGATCTGGCGACCGGCGGGCGGGCCTCTGGGATGAAGCCGCGGGCTTCACATTGTTGCCGGATATTGGATGACGCAGGCGAGGTCTTGGATGACGGTCTGATGGTGATTTTCCGTGCGCCGAACAGTTTCACCGGGGAGGACTCTGTCGAGTTCAGCGGGCACGGCGGAATGCTGGTAACCCGCGAAGTTCTGGCCCGTTTACTCGCCTGTGGGGCGCTGCCGGCAGGTCCGGGCGAATTCACTCAGCGGGCATTTCTCAATGGCAAACTGGAATTAACCCAGGCGGAAGGGGTGATGGACCTCATTTCCGCGCAAACCCGCCTCGCCCTGCGTGCGGCACGAAGCCAACTCGAAGGCACCCTTGGCCGCCGCACCACTGCGGCCCGCGATCAAGTGCTCGCCACCCTCGCCCATCTCGAAGCTTGGATCGACTTTCCCGACGAGGATATCCTGCCCGACACCGGCGTGAGCCTGCGGAATGGCGTCTCCTCCGTCATCGCCACCCTCGACGCCTTGCTGGCCACCGCCGATCAGGGCCGACTCCTTCGCGACGGTGCCCGAACCGTCATTTTTGGCCCTCCCAACGTCGGCAAGTCCAGCCTGCTCAACCGCCTGCTTGGCTTCGAGCGTGCCATCGTCAGCGAGACGGCCGGCACCACTCGCGACACCATCGAGGAATCCATCAGCCTCCACGGGATTCCGCTGCGCCTCATCGATACCGCCGGCCTGCGCCAAGCCGGAGATCTTCTCGAAGCCGCCGGCATCCAACGCACCCAGCGCCAGCTCGAAACTGCCGATTTATTGCTGGAAGTGGCCGACGCCAGCCAGCCGCGGCCACCCGCCATGGAGCTGATTGCTACCGAGACCACCCGCCTGCTACTGCTCAACAAGAGCGATCTGGGCGAGCACGCGTCATGGCAGGGGGTGCAGGCACTGCGATTATCCTGCGCCAACGGCTCAGGCTTCGAAGAGCTCTCTCTGGCCATCCGCGACGCACTGCATTTCAACAAATCCGAGTGGGGCGATCATGCCATCGCCATCAACACCCGCCATCAGGCGTGCCTGCAGACGGCCCGCCGCGCCCTGCTCGCCGCCCTCGAGCTGCTGGAAGATCCGTCCACCGACCCCGAACTCGCGGCCATCGACCTCCGAGAAGCCCTCGAGGCGCTCGGCGAAATCTCGGGCCGCCTCGATACCGAAGATTTGCTAGGCGAGATTTTCAGCCGCTTCTGCATCGGCAAGTAAGCGGCAGCGATTGCGTCGCCCAAGACCTCCGTCGCACAAAGTGTCAGATATTTTTTTGCGAGACGCTGGAGATGGATTTGATGCATCCCCAGCGTCTTCGGGTTGTCGCCTGCGGCTTGCGAAAAAAAAGCCTCCTCAGGGCGGCGGGGTTGCCGGCGCGTCGGGCACG
>CAIQXC010000578.1 GCA_903875675.1 Akkermansiaceae bacterium | reverse complement strand
TGCCCGCCGATGACGGCAGGGTTTCGATCCAGATATTGTAGGAGAAATCCCAGCCCGTGCCGTGACCCGAGTTGAGCGATTTCATCGACCGGTAGGTGCGCACCCAGGCGAGCGGCGGCCCGGCCGGACAAGCGAGTGATAGATCGCAGGTCTGGAAGGAAACCTCGCCGGGCAAACCCGAGGGCACCGGGGTGATCGCGGTGGGCCCCATTTCCCGTTTCATCAGATCCGGGTGCTTGACCGGCCGCCGGATTCCCTCACGGACGGCGGCGGACGGCATGTCGCCGCTCATTCCGCCAGCCACGAAATACGGGTTGTTCTGCAACCCGGTGGAATTCATATCCGACTTTGCCTTGTAATAATCGTAGCCTTTCTTGGAGAGAAATTGGGATAATGCGATGCTCAGAAAGCTGCCGTCACCGGGGTCGCAGTTGCCGTCATCGCACTCCTCAGGTCCGTAAGCGGTCCTTTGCGGTTTCGGGTTGGTGGGGCCCCACGGCCTCGGTTTCTTATCGCCCGGCAGTCCCTTTTCGTTGATGGCCATGCCGAGGGGGGAAAAGGGGTCCCCATCATCACAGTCCTGGTTTGGGCCAAGCGCCGCAACCCTGGTATTGTTGCAGTTTCCCGGATGTTTCTTCACGATAATGGGTATCCCTGGAACAGGGTTGCTTTGGGCCTGAGGATCCGGCGAGGCGGGTGGCAAGGATGGGGGCGAATCCAAGGCCCGTCCCGTCGGGGTGACTGTGAGCGGCAGATTGAGGGGGACCAGCGTGGTGCCGTTCCCATCCACGATGAGCGCGGAAATCACACTGCCGCCCGGCACAAAGGGGTGCGCGACACTCGCCCGCCACACGCCGCCACCGAGATCTTCCAACGGCACTCTGAGCTGCGATGGCGGCGTGCCGTCGATCTCGAGCACCAGGAAACTGCCCGCCGGAATCCTCTGGCCCCGGACGAGGAGTTCTCCGCCAGTGGGAGAAAGCAGCGGCGGGGAAATCGAAAACACGTCGGCTTGAGGAAGCGTCACGCGATAGAAGGCTTTTTGTGAGGTCGGTTCCGGGTCCAGCCACACACACTCCGCCCCGGTGGCTTCGACCAGCGCGAGTTGCGTCCAGCTGCCAGCAGCTCCGCTGGCGAGGGCGGTGGAGCGCTCGATCCGGTAACTCTGCCCGACCGTTGCCGACCAACTCAAACGCACCTGATTGCCCGGCAGACCGGAGGTGATCTCAAGCAGCGGCTGAGCCGGCGGGCTCTCGGCACGCATCAATGCGGGCACCACCAGCCATAGCAGTGTCGCTAGAATGCAGGATTTCATTGCCGCAGCGGCAAACGTCGATGACGCGAATGCAGTTTTCATATATAGGATGGTTCAGGCTCTTGACCGCCGGGCGCCAAGCAACAGGGTTTTCATGACTGTGATTGTTGTTTTCCGGGTTGTAACACTCCGTTTAATCCGGCTGCAACAGCGGGTCAAGAGAAAACAAGAAATTTTTTTCATAAATCAGCAGGTTCATTTCCCTGTCAAGGTTTATGGGTGATCGGCGGTTGCAGGCGATAGGCCGGTTTGCTGGATTTTGGCAACCGCAGCGGGCAACTTTCTTCCGGTCGATTCCAAGCCTGCCATGCGACTCACCAGTTCGCCGACGAGCGGGTTCGGAAACCTGCGGCTCGGGGTGATGCAACGGGGGCGGTTTCCTGATCCTGCGCTTCGCGCCTGGTGGTTGCGCTCACCTGTGTGCTGCATGCGGTGGCGGGATTTTTTCTAACGGGAGTTTCCGCGCCGGAGACGCCGTCGAATCTAACTGGCTTCGTGGTCGGGGTGTTCCTCGCCCTGTTTTTCTTACAAGCGCTGCTGTGGCGGGCGTGCCATGACCCGTTTGGTCGCCGACTCTATGTGCACGCGCTGAACGGCTTCTACCTCGGCACCATCGCCAACCGCCTGCTCGGCCATCTCTGACCACGCCGCCCGGGTTTCTGAAAACTTCCAACTCGATACCATTTCACCTCACTCATGAACGCCATACTTATAACTCCCGTCGTCGCTCCACCCGCTCTGGAATCCGCCATCGTTGCCGCGCTTGGACGCGTCGCGCCGCTTTGGCCGATCGGTCACTTCGTCGCCGTGAATCCCTTCGCCGGTCTGTTAGACCAGCAGCGGCCGCACGCCCATCGGAGTGTATTTGTTGTCGAGGAAATCTCGAAATGGTGCGCAGTTGCCTTCGATGAAAACCAGGCGACCTGGAAATCGGACTGCCGATCCAATCAATCCACGATGGCGAGAAGTCTATGCACGAACCGCGGCGGCTCACCGTGGTCGCTCAAGGGCATGGACTCGTTGCTCTCCATCGTGCAGATGCCGGCGGGCATCCCGACCGCCACCTTCGCCATCGGCAGGGCTGGCGCGGTCAATGCCGCCTTGTTTGCAGGGGCGATGCTGGCCAATTCATCACCGGAACTCGCAGGCAAACACGCGGCGTTCCGTGCGCAACAGAACGCGAAAGTGAAATCTGAGGAATGGATTCCGTTCGAAAAGGAACCGTCGTCGCCTCGCGCACGATGGTTTTGACCGGCACCTCGTCATTGCGCTCGGTACTGTCGGCGACAGATCCGACATCTATTTCATTCGAGCCTTATTAGCGACACGAAACCCCCGTCTTTTGAATGCTTCATCTTTGACACGCCTCAGAGCACCGCTGTCGAGACACTCAGACGAATGATTCCACAAGACGAGCAACCAACAAATGCCAAAGATCAGAACGCGTGGATTCAATGGTATCGAGATAGGCACATCATCCCTCAATGAAAGTTTCTACCGGGGGCAGGACGATGCTTGGGCTTTGCAGATTTTTGTAGGTCAAGCTCGCTCTCGTATCTACATGTGGCAGAACAACTAAGCGAACACCTGGGTATATACCGACGGGGCGGACCAGCTCACCAACGCCG
>CAIQXC010000577.1 GCA_903875675.1 Akkermansiaceae bacterium | reverse complement strand
TGTAACGCGTCGCAATAAAAACGGGGAAAATGGCACCTAAACGGCGAATTAAAATCGGGGGCGGCGAGCGGGTCTCGTGAAGAAAGCGAAAAAGCTTTTTGCTCGCAAAAAGCCATACAGGCTCTTCAGGTAGGGGCCAAGGGGCAGTCAAGAGGCAAACGGAATAAGTGCCGCAGGCCGCGCGTAGCGCGTTATGCCGGATTGCCTCTTGACGGCCCCGCCGCGCCCCGGCCTACGCCACGTGGAGAATCCGGCTATCCCCGTTCACTTTGTGAGAAACCCCCGTGACGACAATCCCGTGAAAAGCGCGTCACGCTACAAGGTTGACAAACATCTGAGCCGTCGTCGTCTGGCCACCGGAGACGAGGTGACAATACGGACTCATCTGCTGGTAAACGAAGCTCTTGCCGGTACCACGCGGGCCAAGTTCGACCGAATTGAAGTTCCTTTCCACGAAAGGAACGAGCCGGAGCATGTAATGCATCTTCCGCCGAAACGTGTAGTAGGGATGTTCAGGCTCATAACCCATCGACCGCATCAGTAGGTCAAGCCACTGGTCGCGGGTGAATTGCTTCCTAGCCACCACGAAGCCTTCCATGTTGCGATTGGAAAGCTGGATCGGTCGAATAGACTCGATGAAGAATGGGCGGTTCTGACCTTTGAAAATGAATGTGTCGTCGTAGCGCAGGGTGATCTCCGCCCACACACCACCCATGAGCAAGCGGTCATGTTCCTTCACCAACCGGTCGTCGATGTTGATGAAGTCCTGGTTGAGATTGGAAATAGAGGCCCAGTATTTGTCATGGGTTTCAACGAGTTTGACGGAAATCTTGTCGATCACCTCGTACGTGGTGTGCTGCTTGATAAAGGACTTTACGGATTCCCGTTCGTCGGGTTTCACGTATTTTGATGCGAGGGTTTCCCGCACAAACTCCAGCCCTTCGGCGATCTCCTTTTCATCGGTCGATGCACAATATTTGCCTAGCAAGAACTCGATGACGAAGGCAGGCACGCCGAATGACGTCCGCATTCTTCGCAAAAGATCCTTGCGTACGACCATCCCGGGGAATGCCTCATTGGCTAGGATGTCGAGCGCGTCAAGTTGAAGTGGTTCTTCGGGCATGGGAATAGAGATTAGAGGTCGCGGGATGCGGTGAGGAGAATGCCTTCGGGCCCAGGAAACTGCTCCCCGCTGTCGGCGTCGGAAATGGAGAGCCGGAGTTGATCGCCCTTTTGAACAGAGAACTTGGAATCGAAGAACAAGGTGAGGGCAAGCTCGCCAGTGGTTTGGAGTTGGGCGGATTTGTGCTCGCCACGGGGCAGCACGGAGACGGGGCCTTCCTTTGCGTCCTTGAAAACATTCAGGAGCAGATTTCTCGGCATGGCGGAAACAGCGGCAAACTCTCCTTCGCCGCCCAGATTGAGCGGGCGGAGAATGATCTTCACCGCCGCGCTGGTCAGGCCAGCTCCGGCACCGGCTAGAAGAATCTCGACACCGATTTTCTGCTGTTTGGCGCGTTGCTTGGAGCAAAGGCGCGGAATAACCAGTTCCTGGAGCGTCGCCCCACCGTGACTGAAGGACTTTTCGGTCTTGAAGTAGGCAAAGCCCGGTGGAATGGCGACCCTGATCGATGCGTCCCAAAGCATTGGCATCGACTTTACCGGGAGATCCGCTTCGGCGGGGATGAAGGCGTAACGTTCCTTTTTCACGAGACACCACTCGGGAGGAAGTGGTACTTCGGACGGAAGATTCTCCTCGTCCATCAGGATGAATCCGTGATCGGTGACGACCGTGACATCAGGGTATCCCCACTGGTGAAGTTTGCGGATCACCCTCGCAATGCGTTCCAGTTCCTTGTGAAGGTGGCGGATCAATGCGTTGCCATCGCCGTGGCCGATACTGTCCACCTCTTCATGGCCGAATACCACCATCAGTGGCGGAAGTTTCGAAGGCTTGGCGCTCGCATTCTCGACGGTGTCGATCTCGCGGCATTCGGCACCCGCCGTTTTCATTTGGTCGATGCGATTTTTTCGTTGGCTGAGATCCAGGCCACCTAGTGCCGGCGCGCGGATTTTGTCTTTCACCAACAAGCCATCGGGACCGTGGCTTGTGGGCAGCAATGCGCTCATGCCGAAGGGGGTGATGGTCGGCAGGATGGCCCGCATCGGAGTGACGGAAACCTCGCTGCCCGTCAGCATGGTTTTGAGGGCGAGAGCGCAGTCGTAGCGCAGGGCGTCCACAATGACCACGGCACGCTTTCCTTTCGGTGACCAGACGTGGGCCTCCATCTGATCGGTGACGAATGGCAGGCCGGGGATCTCGGCGGTCTCCGTTGAGGTGAAGGCGGTAAAAAACGTCTGGTTGAGTTGGTTGGCGTAGGCCGCGTAGGTGCGGTCGATGATCCGCGCCAAGTCCACCAGATCCCATTCCTGCGCCTGTCCTTTCAGTCGGAGATGTGCTTGATCCACATCGGCGGCGAATTCCAGATAGACGCGCAGGCATTCCGCGCTTGATGACGCATCACCCGCTGCTTGTTTCGCCTTTTCGGTGGCCGCGACAAACCGGGTGAAACCGGCGAGGGTATCCCACGAGTCGGCCGGTGCGGCGCTGGCCTTGGTAAACTCGACTTCGCGTTGGATGTCTGGCGACACCTCGGCGACGTGGCTCACAAATTTTTCCGGGTTTTCCGCCGAGTAAACGAGGGACTGCACCGCATCGTGCCAGCGTTGAGTGACAAGGTGCGGGAAACCATAACAGGCACCTTTCTTGCCCTTGGCCCAGGAAGCCAGGTTGATGTGTTCCTCGGCCTCCACCACCCAGCGGTCCCAGGCACCACGGCAGTTAGCATCGCGGAGCCAGCGGCGGACGAGATTGAGGTGGTTTTCCCGGTAGCGCATCGGTGGCACGCGGTCGGCAAAGGGAAAATCCTCTGGTTCGCCGTAGCCGACGAATGCCTCGGTGAGTGCGAGACGCTCGACCAGGCCCTTGATCCAGAGCGCGGGATTGTCGGTATTCGGTGTATCGCCCAAGCGATCCCGCACAGCGGTTAGAAACTCATCAAGGTGCCCTTCTTCGCGCAATGCTTCCCATTTGGCATCCGGCTCCACCGCCAGATCGAGCACGGTTTGATCCACGTCACCCACCAAGCGGGACTGCACCAGCTCGCTGGTTACGGTTTCTTCCCAGAAAACCGGTGCGCGGCCTGCAAACTTGGCTGCATACTTCGACAGAAGCGACTCGGCGCCACCATCGGTGATCTTGCGTTGTTCCCCCACACCGTCGGGGAGGCGGACGCCGGCGGCCTTGAGAAAACTGAAAAGGGATGGACGTTTGCCGGCCACCTTCCAGTCCACTCCCCCGATGTGAAACTCCAACAGTAGTTCGAGATGGTTCTTTCCGTTCTCGTCCGGGCTACTCATCCGTTCCTCGGGAAATGGCAGGTGAATGACTAAGCGTGCTTGCGGATCTGCCTGCCGGGCCAGCCAGACCTGGCGCTTGAGCCAGAGCTGTCCATGTTTCTGGGACCGGTCGTAGGCGAGAAGGCAAAAGGGAGGAGACTTCATCTCCGCGAGGTGCTGGGAGAAAACCGGCAGCAACCGAGAGAATTCTGATGCTGGATCGAACCAAAGGCACACCCGCGCCCGCTTCTCGTGGGAGAATCGTTGCTGGATCTGGGTAATGAAGGCGGAAGGGATCATGAAGGGAGAGAACACCGCATTGGTGAAAAATTCTGACCGCGGATGGCGCGGATAAGACGGATGGAAGAGGGATTCTTTTCTTTAACATCAGCGTTATCCGCGTAATCAGCGGTAAAAAATTTAATTGAAGAGGTGTGACCGCGGATTTCGCGGATAAGACGGATGGAAGAATGCTTCATTTCTTTAGACATCAGCGTTATCCGCGTAATCAGCGGTTGAAAATTTAGTTGAAGAGGTGTGACCGCGGATGGCGCGGATAAGACGGATGGAAGAGGGATTCTTTTCTTTAACATCAGCGTTATCCGCGTAATCGGCGGTTAGATAATCTTTAAACATCAACGGTCCAGAAACCTGCGCCCGCATCCCGTGGGAGAAGCGCTGCTGGTCTTGGGAGATGAAGGCGGTGGCGAGCATGAAAAAGAGGAAAACCGCGGATGACGCGGATAAGACGGATGGGGAATGAGGTTATCCAGGTTGGTTGTTAGAAAAACCGCTAGGTTGTTGACCATCGATGTCTGTCTGCGTTTCTGGAAAGATTGATGGCTCATCAAGTAGATCACGTAGGAATCGGCGCAAAGCGGCGATTCGGGGCTTATCCTTCGCAGCTCCTTCGAGCCAGCGGTTGTCAGATATCGAGTTCTGAATGGCCTTGCCGGGTTTCAAAACCGACGCAATTACACCAACTTGAGCCTTCTTTTCACCTGCCGGAGCTCCTTCCATTTCATCGAGATCGTCTCCTGATAGCGCATTTCGGTCTATGCCAGATAAATAGGCAATCGCCTTCGCTTTCAGATCCGGGTAATTCTGGTCCGCGCATTCCAGCAGGAGGTCCTCCAATGTCCCAGGACCACTGTTGTCAGGCATGATGAACACACCAAACTTCGGAGTCCCGACCGAGACGACTCCGGGCGATTCGGGAAATTCAAAACCAAGTGCTTGGTCGAGGCGGCGGGCTTCATTCTCTACACCTCTTCGAATTCCCCGCAGGCGTTCCGGTGGCACCCCCTTGTTGTCCGCATCGAGCACGATTGCAACGCTCCCAAAGGCCTCCGGATCAATAGCGCGAATTGCGGCTACCACGCTGTTAGCGAGCTTGGAATCGCTATTCGCCGGGCGGAGGGCGATTGCGTGATATTCGCTTTGCCAGAAAAGGGGAACTGGAACTCTGGCCAACAAATCATTGTCATGAGGATACCCGGGCGGAACAAGTCGGAAAAATTTGGGCTCGAGAAAAAGACCGTTAGGCCGCCCGGTGTCTTCTTTCATTCGCTGGACAAGACGAAATCCTGCATCCTTGAAGAGCCGCCCTATGAAGGCCGCATCATGTTGGCCTTCAACAGCCACGAATGAGAGTCGTCGTGTCATGATCAGCGAATTTCAAACCCCATTTCGTAGCGGGTTTCCCTCAGAAGATGACCCGGGTATGCGGTGACAAATGTGGCCCCGTTCTTCTTTGCGATGCGATAGGCGACGAGATCATCCTCGTTATCCGCGAAAGCCGCCACCGTGGAATCCACCGCCTCCAGGCTGTGTGTCGTGGCAAAAACCTGCACTTCCAATTGGTCGGCCACAGAGCGGAGCGCCTTGAAGAACGGCGTTTGGGCAGTGTGATGGAGAGACGCTTCCACCTCATCCAGCACCAGAATTCCGCCGGCCACGCCGAAGGCGGTGGCGGCCACATGCAAGGCTTTGGCCATGCCGTCGCCGAATGCATGGAGAGGGAGACCGCCAAGCCCGCGGTGCTGGATCAAAACATCGGAGTGCCCCTGGTCCACCACCACATCCAGATCCCCGACTTCATCATCGAAGATCTGGAGAAATTGCAGCAACTCACCCTTGGTTCCGCTGCGAACACAAGCGGATACCGCCTCAGCGACCGCCTCCGGTTGGTGGTGCGCACGGGGTGGCAGGTAGGCCATGTTCCGGACCGGAATCCTGGAGAGAGACGAGTCAGCACCACGTTTCCATTGCCACCGCCGTCCCACCGACTGGGTCGTGTCCATATATTCGATTGCACCGGATTTAGTGCCTTCGTTGGCCCCTGTCCACTCAACTTCCAAGTGGATGACTGTATGGGTGATTTCGTTCGGGAATTCCCGGCCTCCGACTTTAAGAACGGTGGCCTCCTTTTTTTGGGATTCCTCACCCCAGCGGACTTGCAGCGATTCCTCGTCCTGCCCGAAACCGGCCTGGATTCGAATCAAACCAAGCGGATCGCTCGGGTCATGTCCTGTTCTGGGGAAGAGCCAACGGGCCTTGCGGGTTGGGAGATCCCAGGATGCTCCCCGGATGGCGAAAATGCGATCCCAGTTCTCCTGATCACCTGGGGCAAGAGCGATGAGAATAGCTTCGAGTAGCGAAGTCTTCCCAGCGTTGTTTTCGCCGACGAATAGGTTGAACTTGCCCAAGCCTTCGAGGCGCAAGTCCCGCAGCCCCCTGAAGGAGCCGATGTGCAGATGGGATAGATGGTTGCTCATGATCAAAA
Organism: Akkermansiaceae bacterium; assembly: GCA_903875675.1. Classification (GTDB taxonomy): domain Bacteria; phylum Verrucomicrobiota; class Verrucomicrobiia; order Verrucomicrobiales; family Akkermansiaceae; genus Luteolibacter. The sequence goes on along the minus strand of CAIQXC010000577.1, from coordinate 3,166 downwards.
TCCTAGTCTTCTTTTTCGGCCTCCGCGAATCTCATCTTCCGGCGCAAAAGGCCGGTTCTTGCTAGGGGGGCGATGTTGACTTTGATGCCGTCGTCGAGGTCGGGGTTCCAGCCTTTGGGTTGTTCGGCGGCGGATTTCCAAGGGGTGAGGATGCGGTAGTCACGGTCGCCGTTGTCGGGGCCGGTGTGGTGACCGTCCTGGAGGTGTTTGAGTTTGGCGTCGTAGGCTTCGAGTTCTTCGATGGCGACGAGGGCTTCGAGGCGGTCGTCCTCGCGGCCGTCCTGGCTGGCTTGGCCGGCTTCGCGGCGGAGGGTGGCGAGGCGGTCGCGGAGGTGGGTGCCGCGCAGCTTGGCGAGGGCGTCGGCATTGAATTTGTGGGCGTGGAAGAGCACGCCGATGGCGGGGACGCGGCGGACCTGGTTGCTGGCGAGGTGCCAGATGAGCGGGCGCTGCTGGTAGAGGCTGGAGTGGGTGTCGAAAAACGCGTCCTGCAACCACTCGGTGAGCGTCTCGGCGCGGCGGTAGCCTTTGGTCTTTTTCTTCAGTTCGTTGACGACTTCAGTTTCCAGGGTGCTTGGGTCCTGCTGCGGAAAACAGGAATGAAGTTCCTTGCGCAAGCGTTCCAGTAATGGCGCTTCGTGAGCGACGGATTCAAAGCAGACCAAGCCGTCTGCGTCCGCCTCGACGATGCGCTTGACGAGGTAGCAGAGCAGTCGGTCCACATGCTCGCGGCGTTTTTGGGCGCGGTCTTTGTACTCCATCTGCGGCCAGACGATTTCCGGGGGACGCTTGCCGATGGCTGCTTCAAGTTTGTCGCGCAGCTTGTCGTTCACTCCGTAGAGTCGATAGACCGCGTCGTTGAGTTGGGTGTAAGTGGATTGGAGTTCGGCATCGAAATCAGCTTCAACCTCCAAGACGGTATCCAGAGCGTCTGAAAGGGATGTGGCATTGTCGGTGCTGGCCGGTTGCAGGACCCATGGGCGATCAAAGCGGGTGCTGATCTCGTTGCCGTTGTCCCAAGATGCTTTCGTGTCATGACTAAGTTTCGCGAAGTGGGAAACCTCATTCTGTAGTAAGCTAGCACCCTTAGGAACTGGAATCTTCTTAACCGCGCCCACTTCCCATGATCCGAACGAAATAAGTGCTCTAAGCAATAACTCAGCGATCCGGGAATTGAGAATACCAAGCAAGAAGAAGCTCTCATCCGCTATATGAGGGAAAATTGCTGGCCCTTTGTCACCAAATATACATCCTTCGGGAAGAATTCGGACACTGAATCCTCGCTGGGTTCGCCTTGGCCAGGTAAGTCCCGAAATTCGATAATAACTTTCGTTGCGAATATATGCCTTCTCGAATTTTCGGATTGACTCACCATTATTCAACCAGAAGACGACCAAATAGACGTCCGAATAGAAGCGACTAAATTCTCCGCCCTTCGCGAAGGGCGTCCAACGGGCTTTATCGGATACCTCCCACCAACAGCGAAGATACCTCGAATCGTCAGCGGTTGCCAATCCCTGAGCTGCGGAAGCAAAATCGGGATCAAGTTTAGGATGTTCTCGAAAGAGTGAACCTACGAGGGCCAATCGATCAAAAGCAAGGGGCGATGAATCTATGGAACTGAAGTCACGAAGAGCCACATCTGCGCGAACCTCAGGCCGGTATTCAGTGAGGTTTCTCACAAACTCCACATGTCGCCCATCATTCTCGCCTATCTCTGTCCTAAAAGGCACCAGCCCCAAAAACGCCGCACGTTCACCTTCTGTTACGACGTAATAAGAGTTTTCCGCCTGCTCACGCGTGATGTCGATGCCTTCGCGGGCTTGAGTGGCAATGGTGCCGTTGATGATGAGATTTTTTCGAAGCTCTGGGTTTGCCAGAAGCTTTTTCATATCGAACCTACGTAGCTTTTTCCGCTCGGTTGGCTTGTTGGGAGATTCAGGATTCATCGGCGAGTTCCGGAGGTAAGCGGTTGGCGAAGGCTTCCATGGCTTCGGTTTCCCATTCGAGTAACAGCTCAGCTAGTGGTCCGTAGTTACAAAGCCGGGCATGATCGCAGGCGGCGAAGTAGCGACTCTTATCCCGAATGCGGATGAACTCGTCCAGTGGAGCGAGGTTGTTTTGGAGGAGAATCAGATCGGTGAGTATAAATGCGGTGCGTCCGTTGCCCTCACGGAACGGATGAAGCGCAAGAAAGTCCCCCATAAACTGTGCGACAAAGGCAAGAACCTCATGGTCGTCCTCATGCAGAAAAGGGGTCTTTGACAGAACATCTTTGGCAAAATGCTCCATGACGGGATCCATGCCGAATGGTGGCAAAGGCCAGCGCGTGGGTCCATCGCCCTTGTGGAGTGATACGGTTCGCCAATCGCCAGCCCAAGGAAAAATGTCGCCTAGCATCTCAATGTGAATGCGGCGAATGAAGTCCAGCGTGATCGGCGCGGGTTCCTCGCGCTGCGCCAACTCAGCAATGGATTCTTTCGTCCGACTGACACCAAGGGTTTCGCGATCCTTGATTTCCTCGACGCTCAAGCATCCGGCCCAGTTTAAACATGGGTCGCCGGTTGGAGTTGTGATTTGCTGAAAGTCAGTGTTGCCATAATCCTGCCAAGGCATCGCGACGATGGTCGGTGCCGTGGGCGCGGTGATTTGGGCGGCGAGTTCCTCAACGCGTGCTTTCGCCAGTTTCCGTTTGCCCGCCGGGACGTGATAGAACTCCCCCGGCTTTGCGGCTTGGTAATACTCAGCAACGCGCTTGCCTGTGCCGTGCAAGAAGCGGAAGCCGAAATCGCGCTCGGCCCAGCGCCAGGGGATGCGATGGGAGCGTTTCATTGAGAGGGAGATTTAGCAGCAGATGGCACTTGGTTTTCGATCTTAAGAGGAAGAAGATTGACCGCTGATTACGCGGATAAGACGGATGGAAGAGGGGTTCTTGTTCTTAAAACATCAGCGTTCATCAGCGTAATCAGCGGTTGAAATTCTCTGGATTGAAGAGATTTGACCACTGATTGCGCGGATAAGACGGATGGAAGAGGGAATTCTTTTCTTAAAAACATCAGCGTTCATCAGCGTAATCAGCGGTTGAAATTCTCTGGATTGAAGAGATTTGACCACTGATTGCGCGGATAAGACGGATGGAAGAGGGAATTCTTTTCTTAAAAACATC
>CAIQXC010000576.1 GCA_903875675.1 Akkermansiaceae bacterium | reverse complement strand
TATGTCGGCTGCACAACCGCAACCACACTGACACCAGTGGCTGGAATCGCGGCGGAGTATGCGCCATTCGGCACACCGGGTGCCACGAAGCGGTAACCATCGGCAGAGCTATAGGTGTTGTGCTCCCAGTTCAGGCCTTCGACGTCGATGACCTTCGGCGTGCTCAGCGCCACCATCGTGCCGCCAGCCGGATAGACAGTTGCGCGGCTGCCGGTGGCATTGCCAGGGGTCAGACCCGTTAGAGAATCAACCGTCATCGAGAACAGGAGGGTCGGATCGTAGCTCGAGTCGAACGCCAGGGTGATATCACTGTTGGGATAATCATTCACGCCGACACTGACCGACACGGGAAGGGTTCCCGGAAGGTCACCCAGTATGGATGCAGAGACCGTGCAAGTGTCACCATCAGCAAAGGACGCACTCAGACTGTAAACGCCGTCCGCCGCTGTGATCACTGGCCCGGCAACAACCGTTGCTCCCTTCTTCAGCTCCACCGAGGCACCGTTCACAGGCCCGCCGGCATCGCTGATCGTGCCGGAAATCGTCCTGGCGGGCTGGAGCTGGGCACCGCCGGAATTGTATGCCGCCACCTCAGAGGCAGTCATCGCCCGATTCAGGATCAACAGATCCCCAATCCAACCCTTAAAGTTGGCATCGTTGAGCGTCCTACCAACAACGAAACTGGTGCTGCCGACGTCCAGGCCGGAAGCGGTCCTGCGGGTGGCGACGCCGTCGAGGTAGAGGGTCTCCGTGGTGCCATCCCAGGTGCCGATGACTGAGTGCCAGCCATCGAAGAAGTTTCCGCTCGGCAGGGAGGCTCCCATGTCATTGGCGTACCAGTACTCCAACACGCTATTGTTGCCGTTGAGGCGCAAATTGTTAGCCAGATTGGTATTGCCTCCAGTGCCATATCCGATCCAACCGCCGGCACCGGGGCAACCCGTGTCGGCCTTGATCCAAGCGGACACGGTGTACGTGTTGCTACCGGTTGGAACGCCCGTCGGGAACGAGCCGGAAAGGAGGCCCAGCGTGGTATTTCCATCGACATAGAGTGAGCTACCGCCAAAATTCCCCGGACCATAGGCCAAGGTACCCGCAGTCTTGGTTAGAGTGTTGCCCCCGACAAGGTCGGCGAGCGTGCCGTCAAACGACCAATAGGCCACTGCACCCTCAGGCAACAGGACGGCTTTGAACGTGACCGAGATGGTATGGGGTGACTGTACATCGGTGAAGGTGTAGCTACCGGAGGCGCGTGCGGGTGATCCGCCATCGATGGTCACCTGGTCGGAAATATATCCAGGATCGGCGACGAAGGTGTACGTCTGGCTCTTGCCGAGGTCCACAGCTATATCTCCGCTCGGGCTGATGGTTCCATTCCCACCCGACACCGATGCGTTGATGTTGAATGAAGGCACTGCGGCAAACGTGACCGAGATGGTATGAGGTGCCTGCACATCGGTGAAGGTATAGCTTGCACCGGCAGGTTCCGGAGTACCGCCATCGATGGACACTTGATCGGGCCCAAAGCCGGTATCTCCCGTGAAGGTGTATGTGATGCTGTCTCCCGTATCAACAGCCGTGCTGCCAGGCGGACTGATGGAACCGCCCGTGCCTGAAACGGATGCGACGATCGCATGGCTAAACACGGGATGGGTGTTATACAAATTCACAGCATCCGCATCGGAAAGGACGGATGAAAAGATTCTGAAATCATCGATTCTGCCGCGGAACGAGCGGTTGTTCACGTCGCCACCCCAGCAACCGATGGTGGCACCGGTCTCAAAGCGCACTGGCACCGTGCTGGTGAAGGTGTCGGTACGAACCTTGACTCCGTCAAAGTAGAACACCTCGGTTTTCGCAACGCTGTCGTAGGCCACCGTCATGAAGTGCCACTTGTCGAGGCCCCATGTGGCTGGATACCAGTGGTCTGTCCCATTGGTTCCGTTCACCGAACAAAGCATCTGATTGCTCGAGGAGAACAGCGGATTGTTCACATCGTTAACCGACCAGTTCAGGTCCGCGTAGAGCGTCTGCCACTCCGCGGCGGTTGTGCATTTCACCCACGCACTCATCGTATATGCATCAAACAAGGGAGCGGTACCAGATGCGGCACCCAGCATGGGAACGGAGAAGCCGCCGTTGGCAGCGGTGGTATCAAGAGTACCCCCGCCCGAATAAACAGCCCCGCCAAACGTGCTTCCGTCCTTGCCATTGCCAGAAGAATCAAGACCGTTGCCATCGAATTTATACCAAACCAACGTGCTATCTGTAACTGCAAAGTCGATTCCGTTAGAATCCGCGCCGGCGACTTCAACAGACTGCTTCGCGCCGACCAGCGGAAACTTGCTGGCTGCCACCGTGTAACTGCCATCATAGACAGCCAAAGTGTAGGTGCCGTCGCCGGCGGTGGTGGTGGTTAAAGTTCCGTCAGATGAAGTCGCGGTGACCGTGGCACCGTCCAGTCCCGCACCGGAAAGGGTGACCGTACCGGCGATTTGACGGACAACGAGCTTGCTCAGAGCCAAGTCCAAGGTTGTGTCTGGACCAGAGGCAGAACCACCGCTGACGGTGAGGGGTACCGAATCCGGCGAGTAGCCGAGCCTCGATGCCACGACGGTGTATGTGCCATCAGCGACGGGCAAGGAATACGTGCCGCCCGGGTTGTCAATGACGGTGGAACCGAGCACGACATCACTGGCGTTCTTGAGCGTGAGCGTGGTGCCGGTGGGATCAGTGGCATCGCTGAGCACAACCGTGCCGGTGATGGCGGAATAGTCCACAAGGACTTTGGCGTCATCGACATAAACATCGCGATCCGAGGGGCCGTAAAGCCGCAAGTCGAGCCAGTCATTGGACGGCATAGTGATACCTGCACCGGTGCCATCGTCACCGACGAAGTGCCAATCGTTGTCAGTGAGAGTATAAATGATGCTGGCACCCACCACACCTTTGTTGCATCGTGGGCGGACGCGGACTTCGCAGGGAGTCGTTGC
>CAIQXC010000575.1 GCA_903875675.1 Akkermansiaceae bacterium | reverse complement strand
GGTTGTGGGTGTCGAGGGTGACGGTTTTGGTGAGTCCGGTGTTTTTTTCGGTGGCGGTGACTTTGAGCATGCCGCTGAGGTCGAGGCCGAAGGAGATGACGATGGGTGAGTTGTGGGGTGAGTTGGGATCGAGGCCCTCGCACATGAATTTTCCGACGAGGCTATTGAGTTCCGGCTCGCGATGCTCGCCTTGGTAGGCGGTGATTTCCACGGCTTCCTGGCCGGGATACCTGGTGAAGAACACCTCGGACTTGGTGACAGGCAGCGGGCTGTTGCGCGGGATGAGCGGCACGCAGACGAGGGAGGCATGCCCATACAATCCGTCGTTTTCAATGGTGGAAGTGCCGAAAGTGTGGGGGGTGATGTCCACCAGAATGGAGTCGGTCTTGTGGCCGCTCAGATTGGCCCCCTGCACGGCGGCACCCATGGCGACGATGAGGTCGGGGTTGATTTCCCAACGGGGTTCGAGGCGGAGTTGCTCGCGCAGTCGCTGTTGGACGAGCGGGGTGCGGGTGGAGCCGCCGACCATCATGATTTTGCCGATTTGGGAGGCAGAGAGACCGGCGTCGTTGAGGGCTTGGCCTACGCAGGTGAGGGTTTTGGCAATGTGGGATTCGATGAGGTTTTCGTAGAGTTGGCGGCCGAGTTCGAGATCGAGGTGGAGGTCGCCGGAGAGGTATTCTTCGCGCACTTGGGTGAAGGGAGCATCGGAGAGGCGGCATTTTGCGGCTTCGAGAGCGAACTTGAGCCGACGGGCGGTGGCGGGATCTGCGGATAGATCGACGCCGTGGCGGGATTGGAAGGTTGCGAGGACGTGCTTGACGAGCAGTTCGTCAAAGTCATCGCCGCCGAGGTGGGTGTCGCCGTGGCTGGATTTCACCTCGACGATACCGCCTTGGGAGACGACGACGGAGACATCGAAAGTGCCGCCGCCGAGGTCATAGACGAGCAGGTTTTCATCGGTGGATTGCTCGGCCCCGTAGGCAAGGGCGGCGGCGGTGGGTTCGTTAAGAATGCGCTTAACGTCGAAGCCGGCGAGTTCTCCGGCGGTGCGGGTGGCGTGGCGTTGGCGCTCGTTGAAGAAAGCGGGGACGGTGATGACGGCAGCGGTGATGGGGCGGCCAAGGGCGGCCTCGGCACCTCGCTTGAGCTCGCCGAGGATGAGCGCGGAGATTTCCTCCGGGCTGTAGTCCTTGGTGCCGAGTGGGAGGCGGATGTCTTCGCCCATGTGGCGCTTGACGGAAAAGATGGTGGCATCACGGGCGGCGATCGCCTGATTGCGTGCGGGGGTGCCGACGATGAGACGACCGGTCGGATCCAGGCCGACACAAGAGGGCATGGAGGGGGAGCCTTGGATGTCGATGACGCGGATGGAACCGTCGATGAAGGCGGCGATGGAACTGTTAGTGGTGCCGAGGTCGATGCCTACGATGGGGGCTTTCATGGAGTGTTTGGTGGGGGAATTGCGCGAATTTATCTGTGAGAAGCGGGTGGGGCGATGGCGACGACAACTTGGGCCGGGCGCAGGACGCGGGAGCCGAGGAGCCAACCGGGGGCGGTTTCCTCGATGACGGTGTGGGGTGCAGTATCAGGTGTGAGGCGGGCTTCGATGACGGCCATGCGGGTGGGATCAAGGGGTTGGCCGAGGGCTTGGATGCGCTGGAAACCTTGTTCCTTGAGGAATGTCTGGAGGTGGGAGAGGGTGATATCGAGGGCGGAGCGTTGGTTTTGCCACGCGCTTTTCCAAGCGGTATTGTCGCCGAAGAAGCCGAGCTTGGCGGCGGGCATCTGGGCTTGGGCCTGGGCCAGGCGGGTGAGGCGGTCGTGGAAATCAACGAGAAACGCGGCAATGGGAGTGGCGACGGGATCAGGCGGCGGCTGGTTTTCCAACATGAGGCGCTCGCGTTCGCGGAGGCGTTTGAGATCGTCCTGAAAACCTGTTAGAACAACATTCCACTGGGTGAAGGCATCGGCAGTGCGACGGC
>CAIQXC010000574.1 GCA_903875675.1 Akkermansiaceae bacterium | reverse complement strand
GCCAGGGGTGTCCGCGCCGCCGCCCTTCGGTGGCTCGGCCCGAACCATCGTCGTCAACATCGATCCGGACCGCCTGCGGGCCCGCAGCTTGACGCCGGATGAAGTCGTCGCCGCCATCGCCAAGGCCAACGTCGTCTCGCCCTCCGGCAATATGAGTTTGGGCGACAGCTATCCGATCGTGCCGACCAACGCGATTGTGAGCAAGCCCGCGGAATTGGCCGATGTGCCGCTGCGCTCCGAGGCAGCCGGGGCGGTTTATGTGCGCGACGTGGCCACAGTGGCCGATGGTGCGGACTTGGTGACGTCCTACGCGCTGGTCAACGGCCGGCGCACGGTGTACATCCCGGTGACGAAGCGTGCCGAGGCATCGACTCTTGCCGTGGTGTCGTTGGTGAAACAAAACCTGGCACGTTTTCAAGCGGCGCTGCCGGCGGACATCAAGGTTTCCTACGAATTCGACCAATCGCCCGTCGTCTGGCACTCCATCCGCGAATTGGCCAAGGAAGCCGGGCTCGGGGCGCTACTCACCGGGCTGATGGTGCTGTTGTTTCTGCGGGACTTGCGCAGCGCCTTCATCGTAGTCATCAACATCCCGCTGTCGCTGTTAGCCGCCGCCTTCGCATTGTGGATGAGCGGCCAATCCGTGAACCTGATGACCCTCGGCGGCCTCGCCCTGGCCGTCGGCATCCTGGTCGATGAGGCGAGCGTGGCCATTGAAAATATCCATACCCGCTTGGCCACCGGGGCCTCGCCCGCCCGTGCCTCGGCCGATGCCATCCGCGAAACCGCGATGCCCCGCTTGCTGGCCATGCTGTGCATCCTGGCCATGTTCATCCCCGCCTTCTTCATGGAGGGCGCGGCCGGTGCCTTGTTCAAACCCCTGGCCTTTGCCGTCGGATTCGCCATGATCGCCAGCTACCTGCTGTCCTCCACTCTGGTGCCCATCCTCTCAATCTGGTTCCTCCGACACCACCCCGGCACGAAGCATACCGGCGAGTCGGTATTTTGCTTAACCAAGCCATATCGCGTCTTACTGGCACGGGTGTTGGGGCTGCGCTGGCTGTTGGTGCCGGTGTATTTGGCAGGGGCGGTCGCGGTTATTTGGGGGTTTGCGCCGCGGTTAGGTTCGGAGATTTTTCCGCGGAGTGATGCCGGGCAATTTGCGTTGCGGTTTCGAGCGCCGGCGGGGACCAAGGTGGAAAAGACCGAGGAGATCGCCAAGGCGGTACTAGCGATTGTCAACCGCGAGGCTGGCCCGGGCAAGGTGGCGTTGAGCATGGGTTTGGTGGGTGTGCATGCGCCGAATTACCCGGTCAACCTGATTCACCTCTGGAACGGTGGCCCGGAGGAGGGTTGGTTGGCCTTTCAATTGGGTGCGGGAAGCGGGGTGCCTGTAGGCCCGTTGGAGGAGAGATTGCGGGCGGCGTTTGCTGCCGAGTTGCCTGCGTTGCGGGTTTCATTTGAGGCGGCAGACATTACCTCGCGGGTGATGGCCTTCGGCTCTAACACCCCGATTGAGGTCGCCGTGGGTGGTTCCGACCTCCAGGTGTCGCGTGGCCACGCTGCAAAAATTCTCGCCGAAATGCGCAAAATCCCTGAGATCCGCGACGCCCAAATCGCCCAGGAACTGGATTTTCCCGCTGTGAAAATCGACGTGGACCGGGAGCGGGCCGGGCAGTTAGGCGTTAACATGCAGGACGTCAGTCGTGCGATGGTGGCCGCCACCACATCGAGCCGTTTCACGCAGGCGAATTTTTGGGGTGATCCGGCGAAAGGGGTATCGTACAACGTGCAGGTGCAGATCCCGCAGGGGGAAACCCGCAGCCTCGAGGATTTGCGCAACCTGCCGCTGCCCTCATCCAGCGGCGAACCAGTCCTGCTGCGCAACCTAGCCAAAATCTCCCAAGGCACCGCCGTCGGCCAATACGAGCGCTACAACATGGTGCGCGTCGTCTCCGTCACCGCCAATTTCCATGGCAGCGACCTCGGTGGCACCCTCGCCAAAGTCCGCAAGGCCATCGCCGACGCCGGTAAGGCGCCGCCTAAAACCACCGTCGAACTGCGCGGCCAGGCCGGTACCCTCGATGCCCTCAAAAACGGTTTTGCCAGCGGACTGGGCATCGCCGTAGCCGTGCTTTTTTTCCTGCTCGCCGCCAATTTTCAGTCCTGGCGCCTCGCCTTAACCGTTACCTCCACGGTGCCTGCGGTGCTCGCCGGCATCGTCGCCACCCTGTATCTAACGAACACCACGATCAACATCCAGTCCGCCATCGGCAGCATCATGGCCGTCGGGGTGGCGGTGGCCAATGCCATCCTGCTGGTTACGTTCGCCGAGCGCGAGCGCCGGAACCATGCGGGTGATGCCCGGGCCGGGGCCGTCAGTGGTGCCGCGTCGCGTCTTCGGCCAATCCTGATGACCTCCTGCGCGATGATCGCCGGGATGTTGCCGATGGCGCTGGGGCTTGGCGAAGGCGGCGAGCAAATGGCCCCGCTCGGCCGTGCAGTGGTCGGTGGTCTGGGAGTGGCCACCATCGCCACCCTGACGATTTTACCGGTGTTTTTCGGTCTGCTGGCTGGCAAGCGCAGCCACTCTGTATCACTTGATCCGGACGATCCGGAAAGCCCGCTGTATTCACCCATCGCCTTTTGAATTCCCATGCGCAGCCTCATTTTCCTCAGTGTTCTCGTCCTCTCCTGTGGTGCTGAGCCGGTACCCGTCGCCACCCCGGTTCACGGCACCATCCACCGTTGGATCACCCTCCCGTCGCGCCTCGAACCCAACCAGCTAACCGTCCTCCATGCCAAAGTCGGCGGCCATTTAAAGTCCATCAGCGTCGATACCGGCGATGCCGTCGTGGCCGGCCAGCACATCGCCACCCTCGAGGTGCCCGAGCTGGTGGCCGACCGCATCAAAGCCGTCGCCGAACTCGAAGTGGCCGACGCCGATCTGGCACGCCTGCAAGCCGCTCGCGTCAAGGCTCCCGGCCTGGTGCTGCCGCAAGCCATCGACGAGGCGGCGGGTCGCCAGCGCATCGCCGCCGCCGGTTTGCAGCGGACCGAGGTGCTGCTCGGCTACGCCAAAATCACCGCGCCCTTCGACGGCGTCATCACTGCCCGGCATGCCGACGTCGGGGCCTACATCCCGGCCGGCGGCACCACCACCGCCGGGGCGACCGTGACGATTTGCGACCTCTCGGTGCTGCGCGACCGGGTACCGGTGCCGGAGCAGGAGGCGCGCTTCATCAAACCCGGCACCCTGGCCCGCGTCATCCTTTCGCCGACGGCCGCGCCGCTTGAGGCAAAGGTGTCCCGCCATGGCCGCAACGTGGCGGCTCCGAGCGCCACCCTCGCGGTGGAGGTGGATTTGCCCAACCCCGATGGCAAATTGCTGGCCGGTAGCTACGTCAAGACTCAACTCGCCGTCGAAACCCACACCGATGCCCGGCTCATTCCCGTGGC
>CAIQXC010000573.1 GCA_903875675.1 Akkermansiaceae bacterium | reverse complement strand
TAAGATTCGGATACCAGGTGATGTTGTCGAGGACATCGTCCTGCCCGAAAGTTGGGACAGGACCGTCGAGGGTCAGCAGCCAGTCCTTGTCCGACTGCTTTTCGACGGCCGTCACCTTGCGGCGCGGGTTGTTCGCGTATTCCCGCAAGTTGGAGTGGGAGATGACCGCGACCACATCGCCCGGCTCGAAAGCTGCGAACCCGTATGTCTGCGATTGCATGAATCTCATCAGCACCTGATTGCCGCCGCGTTTCTCTATGATTCGCAGATGCGTGCCGTGGCAGTTGATGGCGTCATCCTGCGTGCCTGAAATACGGCAGGAATCCACCAGGATATCGCCCTTGCAGTTGGAAAACTGGAAGACGTCCCCCCACGCGGCGCAGGTACGGAGGGAATCCTTGGGCGGAGCGACATTCACCCGCTGATAGATGATGTTCTCGGTAAACTGGCTCACGAAACCCATCCCGGTCAGGGCATACACATCACAATCGCGGAAAAGGATGTTCTTACTCCGGGCGTTATGGACACCGACCGAATCACGGGTCGTATTGCGAAAATGATATTGGTGGCCTTGATCCAATCCGCTGCCGCCGGTCGCGTAATCAAGCCGAACCTTGCGCCCGGCGAGAGCGCTTGCCTTCGCCTCCGCCTGCCCTTGATCGGTCCAGCCGCGAGGTGCCCCGGAACGCCAGCAGCGGCCTTCTGCGGGAATGCCGTCCTGGCAGAAATTGCCCGGATTCCAGTCGCCCTTCCAGACGAACTTCCCGTTTTCAATGGCATAGTCGGAACCGTCGGCGATTTCTATCACCGCATGGGACGGCCCCACCTCAAGCGCGCGGAATTCCGACACGGTCGGGCGCTTGAGGTCGAGCACCAGCCCCGTATAGGTGATATCCTCAGAGTGATCATTGAATATCTGAACCATGCGGCCATCATAGAGGAGGGTGGTCTTATTCGGGCCCTCGACGCCCCCGCCCTGCAGACGTAGATGTTTGACATTCCGCACCAGAACGCCGACCGGCTTTGGTGCCGCAGAATCACACGAATTGGAAACGAACATCGGCAATCGGATCGCGTTTTTCACTCCGATGGTGTGCACGCCGGGCAGAAACCGGATCACGATCGGCTTTTGAAGCGTGCCTTCGCCCATGGGAATGAGACTTTCTTCCTGCCTGCCAGGTGCGATCATCACCGTGTCGCCCGGCGCCAGCTTGACGGTATTCAGTTTCGCATAGGTTCGCCATGCCTTCCCCGCAGGGTTGGCATCATTCCCCTTGACCGGATCAACCGCGTAGGTAAAGCGCACGGGTTCTGCGGCCAGAGCGGCACAGGCGACTAGCGGCATCAAAATGCCGCAACTAAGTGTTATTTTTATTTTCATTTTTCCTTGTTCTGAAAGAGTCTCATCGTTTTTCTCATTTGCTTCCAGGTAGCCTGTTCATTTCTGTATATCCGGCTTGGCCATCGCCGTAACCGTTGTGGTGGCGGAAGGCAATCCAGAAACGGCCTGGCTGGTACCCCCCGGCATCAGGCCGCCAACTAATGCGACCATCATCCACTTCATACTCGGTCCTTCCTTTCGCATCATCAATCAGTGGTGATTGCCAACTCCGTCCGCACCTTGGGAACGACCACGACGTCCGCTATGGTCCCCGCTGCTTTGGCTCGGTCAACCTTGATCTGCCCGGCTTTCGGCAGCCCGGGATAAATCTTCTCGAAATATGGCAGCACTTTCAGCCGAATTGCGGGCCATTGATCGGACGGTATTCGCCATAGCCCGATGGAAATCGGATCGCCATTGAAGAAATGGTCGTAGAACATACGGTCTCCAACATAGACACGGGCCGCATCACCAACATAATGCAGATCCAAAAGCAGTCTTCTGTCTGGAGGAACAGCAGGGATCTTCAACGTATAGACTGCGGCATTTGTCCATGTGGCGTCATCCATGCCCTGACCATTCTTCAAGTGCGGACCGGCCGGCGTTTCAAGCGCCGCTCGTATGACGGGAAGATCAGGCGCTGCGAGCTTCCTCTGCGTGAAGCGGGTGAATAGGCCGTCCATCGCCGATACAAACGTGGCCGCCTTGCACGTCAGCGAGTTGACGGAAGGGAAGATGGCCAGGGAGAACGCGTTCGTATCATCCGACTGGAGGCGCAATACCCCATTATCGGGGAGAACCGCAGCCTCGCAAAGGATAAGGCACCCACGGCCCGCAAATGGAATCCGGTTCAGTTGGCACCCCTGCTCCGGTGTAAGCACGACGAACGTCACTATCTTTCCATTACGTGTCGCCACGCGCGCGGCAGGTGTTGTTCCGGACGTGAAACGACAGACCTGAATCCCTGCGGCGGATGCGGTCTTTGTCCCGGAAGTGTCAACAGTTGCGCAGGTGGCGGAGTTGAACATCAGTTCAGGAACGATGCCTTTCAACGCAGCAAAGAAATACACGGGACGGCCTGCGTTGTCCACACAACGGCAGAGCGGCTGTGCCGTGGCATATTCCAACTCGACACCATCGCACTCAAGGCTGATCGGCCACATGCCGTAACTTCCGGATGGAATGGAGATCGGCGCGTTCGGAACCAGCCACCGCCTGTCTTTCCCCATTATGGAGAACTGTACGTTCGCGTGCGCCGGCAGGGCTTTCTTGTTCTGCCGGTTCGTAAAGGAAAGGAATCCACGTCTGCCATCCGCGCGCACATTCCACCGCACGGTCGCGTCATCATGTATGCCCGCAGGTTTGTGATCCGGGAAGAACGGTACCATGCGCGCGAACGACTGTCCGAAGCTCTCCAAGAAAAGGTGCTGCTGACGCAACAATCCATATTGCGGGCGCACTTGGCCATAAGTCCCCAGCGCGGTTTGGAAATCATAGTCCTTGGTCGGCAATTGACACGGATGTGCCTCATGG
>CAIQXC010000572.1 GCA_903875675.1 Akkermansiaceae bacterium | reverse complement strand
TCTTCCTTCCGTTTCCGATCTGCCCCATTCTGACTTACTGCCCACTCCATACCCGCCCCGGGTTCCGAGCTTCTGTCTTGCGACCGAAATTTATTGGGTCGAAGATTGGAACGTTGTTCCAGTTAGAACAGCTCGAGCTTCGCCGACGAGGAACAAGGAACCTGCGACGAGGACCGGGGTGTTGGTTGCTAGAGCAGCGGAGAATGCGGCGGCAAAGTCGCCGAACACCTGGTGAGGCGGCGCGTTTGGAGGCAAGGCGGCGGCAAGCCGTTCGCCGGAGACGGCCCGTGGATTGGCGACCGGGCAGAAGAAAACCTCAGAAGCGAGCGGGGCGAGGTGGCGGAGGATGCCGGCGATGTCTTTGGAGGCCACCGCACTAAAAACCATCGCGGCTTTCCGGCCGGAAAATTCAGCCTGCCAAGTGGTGGCTAACACTTCTGCGGCGTGTACGTTATGCGCCCCATCCAACACGACCACTTCACTCGCCCCGGTGACGTCAGCAGCAGGAAATATTTCGAAGCGCCCCGGCCAGCGCACATGGCTCAGGCCGTATTGGGTACTATCATATTTCAATGCAATCCCGGCGCGATGCAGGGCGGCAACGGCCACCGCGGCATTCCACGGTTGATGCGCGCCGGGCAGGGCTATCCCATATCCTAACAACGGCTCCGAGACGAATTCCAGTGGCGCGCGGGCCTCGTTGGCGGCTTGCTCCAAGACCTGTCTGACGGCGTCCTCCTGGGGGGCAGAAACAGCGGGCTTGCCGGGCACCAGGATGGCGGCCTTTTCCGCGGCAATTTGCCCGAGGGTATCGCCGAGCCATTCTGTGTGATCGAGGCCGATGGGAACGAAAACACACACGTCGGCAGGCACGGCGGTGGTGGCGTCAAGGCGCCCGCCCATGCCGGTTTCCAAGATGATTAGATCGCATTTCGTTTGGCCGAACCAGTGCAATGCCAGCGCCAGCGAAATCTCAAAAAACGTGGGATGCGGGTCGAGTCGCTCGCAAAGAACCCGTAGATTTGTTAGCCCTGCGGCACATTCCGCTTCAGGAATCTCCCGGCCGGATACCTGGATTCGCTCGCGGTAATCGATAAGATGCGGCGAGGTGAACAGGCCGCAGCGCATGCCGCAAGCGCGGGCCATCGCATCGATCATCGCACAGGTGCTGCCCTTGCCATTGGTGCCAGCGACGTGGATGACCCGGACCCCGTGTTTTGGATAGGCCAGGAATTCCTTGAGTAAACGCTGCGACCCCTCCAGCCCGAGCTTGATGCCGAACATCTGTGTGGAGAACAACCAGCTGATCGCTTCGCTATATGTCATGGCACCGGGCTCGATCTACAGTTGGGCGATCCCTCCTACGTCAGCCGGCTAACCAAAATGTATCTTCCGCCGCAGTCGCCCCAATTTCAGTTAGAGCCACTCCGTTGGCGGCCAGGTGGCTGAGGCAATGATAGACGTCTTCGGCATCGGCACCGAGCGTGGTAGCGATGGGATCGGCGGCTTGTGGCGTGGCGCTGAGTTGGCCGCGCACCTTGCCGAGTAACGTTAGAAAGATCCCTGCGGCCTTTTTGCCGGCTTCGACGCCCGGCTGATGATAGGCATTGATGTTGACCAGCGAGGCATAGAACGACACCGCCCGCTCGAACAAGGCGATGAGCAGGCCGAGATGGAACGGTGTGACCTGCGGGATGGATAGGGTGAGCGACTGGCGGCCGCTTTCGTGGAGCGCCTTGCGGGTGCCCCGGAAAAACCCCTGCAGATAATCGCCACTGGTGAAACCCGGCTCCACCTCGATGCTCGCACCCGCCCGCCCTTGGCGCACCTCGATGAAGGTGACAAAAAAGTTATTCACGCCGTCGCGCAGTTGTTGGACGTAGGCATGTTGGTCGGTGGAGCCCTTGTTGCCATAGACGGCGATACCTTGGTTGACGACATTGCCATCCAGATCGCGCTCTTTGCCGAGGGACTCCATCACGAGTTGTTGGAGATATTTGGAAAGCAGCACCAGCGCATCCTTGTAGGGCAACACCACCATATCTTTGGCCCCGTGCCCGGCTCCGGCATGGTACCACGCCAACGCCAAGCGCATCGCGGCATTGCCCGCCATCTCCGGCTTGCGGGTTTGTATATCCATCGCTGCGGCACCGGCCAGCAGGGCGTCGATATCGATACCTAACAGCGCAGCCGGCACCAGTCCCACGGTGGAGAGCACCGAGGTGCGGCCGCCGACCCAGTCTTCCATTGGAAAGCGGGCGATGAAGTTTTGTGCGATGGCGTAGCGCTCCAGTTGCGATCCGGCACCGGTGACCGCCACCGCGTGGCGGCCGAAATCCAGCCCGGCGGCGGTGTAGGCCGCCTGTGCCTCCAGCATGCCGTTGCGGGTTTCCGGGGTGCCGCCGGATTTTGAGATGACCAGCACGAGGGTCTTGTCGAGTCCCATTTTGGCCAGGCGGGCCAGCACCGCATCAATGCCCGCCGGATCCGTGTTGTCAAAAAAGTGCAACGGCAACCTCGCCTGTTGGCCCAGCGCTTCAGCTAACAATTGCGGCCCCAGCGCAGACCCGCCAATGCCAATGAGCAGCACTTGCGCGAATGCCCCCCCCGAGGGAGTTCGCACCTCGCCTGATCGGACCGCCGCCGCAAACCCCTTGAGCGCCGCCAGCGGTTCGCTGATGGCGGCTTGGAGCTGGGGGGTAGGTGCCAACTTGCCATTGCGCAACCAGTAATGACCCACCATGCGGTGCTCGTCCGGATTGGAGATGGCTCCGGCTTCCAGGGCCTCCATATCCGCAAAGGCTTTGGCAATGCGCGGCACCAACTCGGGTGGCGGGCTGTCCCCCATCCCCATGAGCGATAAATCAAGCGAAAATCCGAGTTGCGGGTAACGCAGCAGTTGCTGGTTATAGGTTTGCCAAGACATAATAATTGTTAGTATGTGAGAATCGAGTGGACCGGATAGGGGCTGAGTTTCGAGCGGCCGTCCAAGAATGCCAATTCGATGAGGACCGACACGCCTAGCAGTTTAGCACCCAGTCCGTCGAGCAGCTGGGCGGCGGCCGCAGCGGTGCCGCCGGTGGCGAGCAGATCGTCCACCAGCAGGACGGTTTCGCCGGGATTGACCGCGTCCTCATGAATCTCGACGGTCGCCTCACCGTATTCCAGCGCGTAGGCGGCTTGGTGGGTTTTCCACGGCAGTTTGCCCTTTTTGCGAACCGGCACAAACCCGACGCCCAGGCGATCAGCCACGGCACTGGCAAAGATGAAGCCGCGGGCATCGATGCCAACCACTTTGTCGATGCGTGTGCCACCACACGTGTCACACAGCAGGCTGATGGCCTTGCGGAACAATGCGCCGTCAGCTAACAGAGGAGTAATATCCTTGAAGACGATCCCCGGTTTTGGGAAATCTATAACATCTCGAATGGAGGCACGCAGGGAGTTGGGCATGACGGTGGGGTGAAAAAATGCAGGCTGGGCAATTTGGGAGATCAGCGGGCGCTCTTGGCTTGGAGCGAGCGGGCGTGGCCACGACGCCAGGCCATGAACAGGGAGGCGGCGGCCACCACCGCTAGAGCGACGGTGAGCAACGGGCGCACGGCAAACCAAGCGACGGCGATGACGGTGATCGAGCCGACGAAAGCCAACAGGATAGCGGCAAAGCCGACGCCAGCACCGACGACGTCGCCTAGGAAAGGAATCACATCGGCGAAGACACTCAACGGACTAACGATCAGGCCGAGGCCAAGGGCCATCAATACGAAGCCCCCGAGGCGCAAGCCCCAGGTGAGCATGGAGTTCTCGCTGGCCGCATGTTTGAACATGACTTCAGCGCTCACCGTGCCGGATTCAACGCGCTCAATGGCCGGGCCGTCTTTGGGTTGAAAAGGTTCGAGGGTATCGGCGATCTGGCTGGCGATGACGCTCCAAACCGCCGGGGCCAGCACTTTGAAGCTCACCCGTTGGTCGCCGAGCGCCGGGTTGGCGGGATCCGCACCGGCGTAGAACGTGCCGGCGGCGAGTGTGAGTTTGGCTCGGAGGTCGGGCGCTACCTTGGCCAGGTCCTCGTCCGTCGCGGCCAACACCGCGTCACCTTGCATCTTTGCGATCACTCCAGACGGCAGTTTGAAGGCACCCAATCTGACGTTGCCACCGACAAGGGTGAGCGGATCGGCAAGTCTCGCAGTCGGATTTTGATGATCCAATCGGTGCTCGGGATTAAAATTACCGGAGCTGATGAGTTTGTCCGACCACACTTGCTTGTAGCTATAAGTGGTCGCTGTCTCAGTGCCGCCGCCAAGTTTTTTGCGGGTCTCCGAAGATTTTTCCTCCTGCCATTGATACATCTCGACGCTCCGAGTGAGGCGGATGCCCTTGGCCGACACCCCGAAGAGCGGGTCTTTGAGGACCTCGTCACCGCTCGTCACCTGATCGCTCAAATGCACCAGCTTTTTGTTATTGGCGGGAACCACCGATGTGGCCTCGATGGAAACGACGGCCGAAGCGCCTTCCTTGAGGCCTTTGGCAGTGGTCACGGCGCGGTTCTCATTCCAAAACAGCAGGATGATGGAGATGGGAATAAGGACGATCCCAAAAAGAATGCCTTTGAGGGAATTGAGGATGCGGCCTCCCCAGGATTGGGAGGTGAATTCAGTGAAGTCGTCAGACATGGAATTGGGAGGGGATGCACAGGCAGAAGCTCGCGGCCGCCCTGATATTTACCGCTCGCGTTGCAATTGGCAAGACGGTTTTCCAGACGGTTTTCCAAACGCTTTCCCAATCCTCCTGCCGCCCCACAGGCCACGGCCAAGGCGACCCTGAACGATCTCACATACTAAGACCATCTCAGACATTGTGCAGCGGCGCAATACTCGCGCCAAGCACAAACCGATACAGGTTAGCAGAATCATGGGCGCGTCAGAAGCAGGTGGCTTCATTTTTAGCTAAAAAAGACGCCCGCCTGCGGCGGTGGATAGAGGTAGGAATGGGGCATTACTGCCCCACCCCTCCCTCAGAACCGGACAGGCGGATTTCCCGCATCCGGCTCGCCAGTCGATGAGTGCCCGCATGTCAGGCTTGCGCCTTTCACTTCGTGGGACTCGCG
>CAIQXC010000571.1 GCA_903875675.1 Akkermansiaceae bacterium | reverse complement strand
CCGGTGTGCACGCCCATCGGGTCGAGGTTTTCGATCGAGCAAATGACCACGCAGTTGTCGTTGCGGTCGCGCATGACCTCCATTTCAAATTCTTTCCAGCCCAGCAGTGATTCCTCAATGAGCACTTCGGAGACGGGCGAGAGGTCGAGCCCACAGGTGACAATCTCCTCAAATTCTTCGCGGTTGTAGGCGATGCCGCCGCCTTGGCCGCCCAAGGTGAAGGCCGGGCGGATGATCAGCGGCATGCTGCCGATCGTCTCGGCGACCCCTTTGGCTTCCTCGATGGTGTGAGCGGTGCCGGAGCGCGGCAGGTCGAGGCCGATTTTGAGCATGGCGTCTTTGAAGCGCTGGCGGTCTTCGCCTTTGTCGATGGCCTCGGCGTTGGCACCGATCATGCGGACGTTGTAGCGGTCGAGGACACCCGACTTGAAGAGGGCCATGGACGTATTGAGGGCCGTTTGGCCGCCGAGGGTCGGCAGCAAGGCATCGGGCCGCTCGCGGATGATGATTTTTTCGACCACCTCCGGGGTGATCGGCTCGATGTAGGTGCGCTTCGCAAACTCCGGGTCCGTCATGATGGTCGCCGGATTCGAATTGACCAAAATGACCTCGTAGCCTTCCTCCTTGAGCGCCTTACAGGCTTGGACGCCGGAATAATCGAATTCGCAGCCTTGGCCGATGACGATGGGGCCGGAGCCGATGACGAGGATTTTGTGGATGGAAGTGTCTTTGGGCATGGTTGTGGGGCGGATGAGTGGCGGCAAGGTGGCTAAATTCCAGGTGGTTTGGCAGGGATCAACCGACTTGTAAAGGCCAGGCTGCCCTGCGAGGCAAACTTCCGGCATTATTGCCTGTAACAGGCGGATATTACAGGCCAACATCGGAAGAATTCGTTTGTAAATCCGCAGACATGGACCTACCTGTTTGCCCATGGGTCAGTGCCCGGAGTTCCATTTGATTCATTGAAAACCCAATCCAATTCCGCAAACTCAACCCATGATTGCCAACGCCCAACCGCCAATCACCTGTGACAACCCGCAGTGTGGTTGCAGCCTCACGCGCCGCTCCGCACTGCGGCTCATCACGCTGGGCACGGCTGCGCTCGGCTTGCCCAAGGCCGGACGGGCAGCTGAATCCAGCAAAAATCCAGGCCTGCCATTCCTGATTCCGGCGGATAAGCGCCTATCTCCTGAGTGGTTACGTTCGCTCGTTCGGCGCGATACACCGACCGTTTGGCGGGGGCAGGAACTCGCCTATATTGGCATGCCGGTTGGTGGCATTGGCTGCGGCCAGCTCTACTTGGCAGGTGACGGCCGTTTGTGGCTGTGGGATATTTTTAAGAGCAATTACACCCGTGAGTCGGTGGCTGGGGTGAAGTTCGAATTGATGACCATGAACGGCCACTACACCAAGCCAGTGGCTGCCGATGGCGGCATTTACAGCACCCGCAACGGGGCGGTGGTTGGGCAGGGGTTTGTGATTTGTATCAAGAAGCCTGACTTCTTCGAAACGCGCAAGCTCGACTCCCACGGTTTTCCTGATGTGACGTTCCGTGGCGAGTACCCCATCGGGCGGGTCACCTATGCCGACCGGGCGTTTCCCATCCGAATTGAATTGGAGGCCTTTTCGCCCTTTATCCCGCTTCATGCTGTGAGTTCCGCATCACCGGCCACCGTGTTCGCTTTCAATGTGACCAACGTGGGAGATGACCCGCTGGAGATTGACTTGATCGGGTTGCTGCAAAACGCCACCTGCCCGTATGAAAATGACCCCGCGCTCGGCCAGCGCCACAACACCCTTTTCTATCAGAACGGCTGCGCCACGCTCGAATGTAGCGTCGAGGCCAGCCCCGGCAAAGGTCTCGAAACCCGCCATGGCTTCGGCTCGATGGCTCTGAGCCTCATCGGGGATCATCCCGCCGGCCTGCGCGGGACGGTGGATGCCACGGCCACACCCATGGATCAGCCTTTCGCTTCGGGCACAAGCGTCGCCAGCGCCTTGGGTCGCGGACCGTTGGAAGGCTCGTTAGGAAAGAATTTCACCTTGGCCCCCGGGGCAAGCCATCAGGTGAATTTTATTTTATCCTGGTATTTCCCCCGTCATCAGCAAGCTGGAGACCAAGCGGGCGGGATGAATCAGATCAAGGATTTTTCGAAGTTGAGCCGCCACTACGCGGCGTGGTTTTCGAGCGCCGCAGGAGTCGCCCAAGGCGTGGCTGCAGGCTTTGACCAACTGGCTGGCACCACCCGCCTCTGGAACCGCACGTGGTATGATTCGACGCTGCCGCACTGGCTGTTAGATCGGGCCATCATACCGGTCGATTGCCTGGCAACGCAGACGTTCCATTGGTTCGATAGCGACCGACTGTGGGCATGGGAGGGCGTCGAGTGCTGCGAAGGAACCTGCACCCATGTCTGGAACTACGCCCAGGCGATGGCCCGCTTGTTTCCTGAACTCGAGCGCAACTTGCGCGAAAATACCGACTACGGCCTCGCCTTTGCTGCCGACGGCCAGATCGGTAACCGCGCGGAATTTGAGACGGAGGCGGCCACCGACGGTCAAGCGGGCACGATTGTTCGCACCTGGCGCGAACACACGATGTCGGCCGACGATGGGTTTCTGCGCCGCGTCTGGCCGAAGACCAAGAAGGCAATCGAGTGGCTCATCATGCAGGACCCGCAGCAAAAAGGCGTGTTAGAAGGAGCCCAGAGCAACACGCTCGACGCGACTTGGTCGGGACCCATGGGCTGGATCTCCTCGTTGTATTGCGCGGCCTTGCGTGCCGGCGAACAAATGGCCCTCGAAATGGATGACCCCGCCTTTGCCAAAACCTGTGGCGAGATTGCGGGGCGAGGTTCCAAGGCGATGGTCGAACAGCTCTTCAATGGCGAGTACTTTATCCACCTCCCTCCTAACCACGACCATATCAACACCAATCGCGGCTGCCACATTGATCAGGTGTTAGGCCAGTCGTGGGCCTGCCAAACCGGACTGCCGCGGGTGCTGCCAAAACGCGAAACCCACTCAGCCCTCGATGCTTTGTGGAAATACAACTTCGCCCCCGATGCCGGCGGCTATGCCATCGCCCACACCGCCATCAAGGGCCACCGCGTGTATGCCGTGCCCGGCGAGGCTGGACTCGTCATGACCACCTGGCCACAGGGTGGCGACGAACTGGCTGTGCCGGGAATGGCTAACAAGCATGAGGATTTTCTAACATGGCTCGGGCCGGGTGGCTACTTCGACGAGTGCATGAGCGGCTTCGAGTACCAGGTGGCTGCGCACATGATTTATGAAGGTGAGCCCGACAGCGAACGGGTGATCCATGGCTTGGCCATTGCCCGCGCCATCCATGACCGCTATGCTGCGGGCAAGCGCAACCCGTTCAACGAAATCGAGTGTGGCGACCATTATTCACGGGCGATGGCGGCCTTCGGGGTATTTTTAGCGGTATGCGGTTACCAATACCACGGGCCGCAGGGGCGCTTGGGCTTGGCACCACGCATCAGCCCGGACAACTTCAAGGCCGCCTTCATCACCGCCGAAGGTTGGGGCACCTTTACCCAACTAGCCGCTTCCGGCAAGCAGCGGGCGCAGCTTTCATTGCACCAGGGAAGCCTGCACTTGCGGACAATTGCGTTAGGCTTGGTAGGCCCCCGGCCGCCGAGCACCTGTGTGCTGGTTGTGGCCGGCAAGCCGCTGGCTGCGGATTTGACGTTGGTGACTGGGCATGCGGAGGTTCGTTTTGCCGAAATCGTGCTCAAGGCAGGCGACACCCTCCAGTTGGAATTGGGTTGATGGCCCCGAATGCATGGAGGCCCTAGGTGGTGGGAGATATCTCACTGAGCTGGGCCTTGGCCCGCTGCCAAGCCGATTCCATTTCTTCCAGAGTGGCAGCCTCGAGACTGAGGCCGTCGGACATGAGCAGACGCTGCATGGTGGCGAAGCGATCTTCAAACTTGCGGTTGGCGGCTGCCATCACCAGTTCCGGGTCGAGTTGCCGGAAGCGGGTCAGGTTGACGATGGAAAATAGCAGGTCGCCGGTTTCCTCAGCGATCGCCTGGGGGTCGCCGCTAGCGATGGCGTCGTGGAGTTCTGCGGATTCCTCACGGATTTTTGCGAGCACGCCGGCCTCGTCCGGCCAGTCAAAGCCGACCTTTGCAGCCTTTTTTTGAAGTTTGGCGGCGCGCAGGAGGGCGGGCAGTCCTTGGCCAATGCCGTGGAGGTAGGGCTGGTCGGTGGCCCCTTTTTCCTTGCGTTTGATTTCATCCCATTGCTGGAGCACGGCGTCGGAGGTAGCCGCCGCACTCTGGCCGAACACGTGGGGATGGCGCCGGATGAGTTTGTCGCTAATTTCCCGGGCGACGTCGTCGAGGTTGAAATGGCCGGCTTCTTCAGCCAATTCGCTGTGGAAAACCACCTGCAAGAGCAAATCGCCAAGTTCTTCGCGCAGGTGCATCCAATCGCTGCGTTGGATCGTGTCCACCGTCTCGTACGCCTCTTCGATGAGGTTGGGAATGAGCGATGCGTGTGATTGTTCGGCGTCCCAAGGGCAGCCGCCCGGTGCCCGCAACCGGTGCATAATCGCCCGCAACCGGGCCAGTTGCAGGGCCGGATTCGGGGCGTCGATCATAGCGGCATCCGTCATGGCGCGGGAGGAATGGATTTGGCGATCTCTTGGAGGATGTGGCGCTCTGCGTCCGTCAGACTTTGGAAGCCATGCTCGGAAATTTTCTCCAGAATGCGGTCCACCTCCGCCTGACTGTGCAGATCCACATCTGTGCGCGGTCGCAATTTTGCCTCAGGGTGCCCACCAAAGGCTTTCGGGCGGATGATCTCAACGGCTGCCCCGTGCCTGTCGGCCCATCCCAGCAGGCCCGGTCGGCGCATCAGCAAAAACCCCAGGATGGCCCCACCCAGATGGCCAGCTTCGCCACCGGCGTTGCCCAAGTCCAGAATCACAGTGCCTACAGCGATCGCCAGCACGGCCATCGCCAGTTGTCGCATCGACATTTCAATGGGTGGAAAATACAGCAGCACCCGCAGGTCGGGGGCGATTACCGCCACCCCCACCAGAATACCGTAAATGCCAGCCGAGGCACCGACCAGCGGCATTCCGTCCAGCGACGGCATGCCGGGCGGCGGCTGCAAAATGCCGATCAACGCCAAAAGGGTGTAGAAGATTGCCCCGGCGACACCACACAGCAGATAGAACGCCAAAAACCGCCGTGCCCCCCACCAGCGTTCGGCCCACGGACCGAAAATATACAGCCCAAACATGTTGAACACGACGTGCAAGACGCTCCCATGCAGAAATTGAAAGGTGAAAAATTCCCATATCCGGGCGTTGTCTATGGCCGATTCGATCGTGAAGCAGCCCCAATTACCCAGCCGGTTACGAAATAACACGCTGTCGCCAAAAAATACCGCCACGTTGATGATGATCAGCCATTTGACCACCGGCGTCAGCTGGCCCAGCCCAGCCGGCGCCCAAGTGCCTCTCTGCCCGTAATTTCGATCTGCCATTCCCATGCAAGGCGGGCTTAGCACGGCTGACTCTCATTCGCAAGCACCCGCATGAAAAGTTGAAAATTCTGCAGATTTGACGAAACGATTTCAGTCATGGCGGTGTTTATCCCGCACAAGGTTTCACCCCTTGTTTTTGGGCGGCCACCGCCTCACGTCGCAAGGCGCGAGGCGACGGCGGCCCGCACGGGCGAGAGGGGGAGAATAGGCATCCTGCCTGGCTTCCTTGCCCGCTGGGACTATTTGCCGTAGCCTGGGAGCGCTTTGCCGTCCGGGCCAAGTTTGTCGCAGGCCCACAACAAGCCGTTCGTCACAAGTTCGAGATAGCGTGGGTCTTGGACGGTGGCGTTGTTATGACCGATGGTGGTGCTAAACACGCGGGTTTTTCCCATGTAGAGGTTGGTCCAGGCCACGCAGGTTTCGTCCTTGCCCTGTTTGCCGCGGGCCAGCGGGTGGGTGGCGTCGAAAATCTTCACATTGTTGTAGAGTTCTTCGTTGATCGTCGTCCAATTTTCCAGACCCTTGACGATGGGGCTGTCCTTGTCGGTGAAGGTGATGGCAATCGGTTGTTGCGCGCCATGGCCACTGGACTGGAGGCCGAGGTACTCAAACCACAGTCCGTGAGGCGTGCCAAGGGTCACCGGATCAGCGGGTTTGCCGATGCGGTAACAATGCATGGCACAATGCAGGTTGACGCCTGGGATACCGTCGCGGTGCGGCTTGAGCACGCCCTCAACCACTGCCTGCTCATTGATATCCGCGGCACATTCGTCATGGATGACCACATCGTAGCCTGCTGCGTAGTCGGGATTGCCGTAGATTGGCAGCTTCGGATGGGTGTTGTCCTCGGCCACGTAACAAATGTCCACCACCGCGTTGGCACGCGCTTCAATGCCCTTTTTCAAAATATCCTTCTGCGTTGCGTAATCGTGGCAGCAACCGCCAATGACGAGCAAGGCTTTGAGCGGCTTGATTTCGGCTGCCCGGGTGGCTGGCGAAGCGATGAAGGCGAGCGCCAGGGTGGCACAAGCCAATACCGTCCGGGGGGACGTGGTTTGGGCAGTTTCGGAGAATTTCGACGGCGGTTTCACGGAGGGATTCATGGATTGTGTTTGGTTCGGATTGGTTCGGATTGGGGAGGGGATTTTGTCTGACTGATATTTCAGGAACGGCTGTGGACTTGCAAAATGCGGATTAGATTGCAGGGGCAAGCAGCTCTGCTGCCGGGAGCGTATCTGGGTATGAGGCATCAATCAAGGCCCAAGTCTGGAACCCTGGCTCTGCGCATGGGCTCATGGCGACTGGACGCCACATCTCCTTGAATCGCCCGATCCGGCCGAACTCAAACTGGCGGACTCGGTCTATCAGAAATGCATCCTTGACAAGGTGATTGCGCCGTGGGGCACACTGGCGCAGCGCTGGATCGCGCCGGGTGGCGGCTATAACGGCCAATGGATTTCGGTCACCATTCTATCCGACTTGAATATGATCATGGTGAGGGCGGTGCCGGGTTGGACGTGTCGCATCCGTGGCCTGGAAAGGCAGATGCATAAATTCCTGAGGATGTGCTTTCCAGTATGCCGACGAAACAGTAAAAGTCTTCGCCAAGCGGCGATGTTCAAATAGATTTCGAAGACAACTGAAAATGAAACATACATATCTGTTAGTAGTGTCAGGATTGCTGTTTGCCGGTCTGGTGAAAGCGGCGGATCTGTCGAACGTGCCGCAAATCCATGAAACGGCGGAGCAGCGTGATGCCCGCATGCAGTGGTGGCGGGATGCCAAATTTGGGATGTTTCTGCACTGGGGACCGGTGTCGATTAGCGGAGTGGAGATTGGCTGGGGGCGAAAGGCCAACCGCCCGTGGGATATCAACGGCATCCAAACGCCCCGCACTGAGGATCCGGTTTACGACAACCTTTACAAGCAGTTCAACCCGGTCAAGTTCAATGGCGACGAGTGGGTGAAGATCGCTCAGGACGCCGGCATGAAATACATGGTGATCATCTGCAAGCATCACGACGGGTTTTCGATGTTCGATTCCAAGCTCACGGACTATGACATCATGGCCACACCCTATGGCAGGGACATCATCAAGCAGTTCGCGGCCGCCTGCCACAAGGCCGGAATGAAGCTCGGATTGTATTATTCAACCCGTGACTGGTATAACCCGGATTACCTCGTGGGCGACAACGCCAAATACGACAAATGGTACCGCAGCCAAATCGAGGAACTATTGAGCAACTATGGCAAGGTCGATTTGGTGTGGTTCGATCACGTCGGCGGACGCGACTGGGGCAAATGGAAATTCGACGAACTGTTTTCGATGATGTACCGGCTACAATCGGGCCTGATCGTCAACGACCGCTCTGCGCGTTTTTGCGGGCCTGGCACTCCGGAAGACCGCGGGCCGGCGACGCCGGAGATTCGGAAGATGACTGAAGGGGATTTCATGACGCCGGAGCAATCCATTGGACGCATGGAATTGATGCGCGACTGGGAGTCATGCATGACCATCGGTGGTGGCCAGTGGTCGTGCGGCAAGGGCGACGGGACAGCCAAGCATCCGCTAGACCGTTACCTGGGCATGCTCATCAGTTGCATCACCGGCGGGGGCAATCTGTTATTGAACAGCGGGCCGTTGCCGACCGGCGAAATAGCGCCGGGTGAAGTGGCAATGCTCAAACAGATGGGGGAGTGGATCAAACCGAATGCCGAAGCGATCTATGGAACGCGTGGCGGCCCGTATCCTAACGGTTGGTGGGGTGGCTCCACTCATCGCGGCAACACGATCTATGTTTTTTCCAGGTACTGGCAGAGTGACAAACTGCGCCTGCAGCCCCTGCCATGGAAAGTCATGGCGGTCAAGCAACTGGCTGGCGGCAAGGATGTCCCGTTCCAGCAGACGGGACAGGGGATAGATATCTCACTGGCGGCAGATCACCGTGACCCGCTTTTCACCGTGTTTGCCCTAACTGTTGATCAATCTGTGGCGGACGGCAACCCGCTTCAAAGCGGCACCCCGCGCTCGATGTTCGAGGACAGCGTCACCTATGGTTCGCTGATCAGCGAAAAGGCAAAGCTGAGCGTGAGTTCCACCTCCGCTGCGGATCATCCGGCGAATTACCCGCAACTCTTCGCCGGTGAGAGGATGGACTATGTCTTCCACACGGCCAACGAAAAGAACCCGTGGATTAAGATCGACCTAGGCGACGTGAAAGGTGTGTGCGGGATTCGCATCGAAAACAAGACCGATGACCGGCGCTCGGAGGGATTGGTTCTATCGGTATCCGAGGATGGTGAGAAGTGGACTGAAGTCTGGAAGGCGGAGCTATGGGACCAGTTTTGGGAGGTCCCGCTGACGATGCTCAAGTCCGGTGCGCAAGTGCCCGGCCAGCGGGCGAGGTACTTGAAGTTGGAACTCCCCACCCAGCGGGAATTTCTCCTGCGGCGCGTGGAGATTTATGGGAAATAGCGATGAGCAATGACGGCTTGATGCATGCGCCTGTTAAGGTGCCCACCACGGTTCTCGGGAGATGTCTCAGCGTTCCGATCAACACCAACCATCATGAAACACAAGACCATCAATTTCCTCGCGGCCGTCGCGCTGCTGACGGCGTGTGACGCCAATGCGGCAACTGCCGCCGGAACTCCGGCGGGCTCGTCCATGATCACCATGGACTACGCCAAGTATCTGGCACCCATTGACTTGCATTTCACCAAGCCGACCCAGTCAATCGAGGGGATTCCGTTAGGAAACGGCAAGATGGGAACGTTGGTCTGGATTGACGGCTCGGGTTCCAAGTTGCAGTTTATTTTCGGTCGGCCGGATGTTTTTTATCGGGGCAGCGCCACCTCAGATTGGGGCAACAAGAGCCATACCGACGGCAACTCGAAGATCGGCAATGTCGATATCGGTTTTCAAGGCAGCCCGTTTGCCAGCACCTGCAATCAGGACCTGCATGCCTACGATGGCTATGAGAGTATCCAAGGCACCGACGTCAGCGTGCGCATCGTCCCGTGGCGGGACCATGACGTGTTTGCCATCGAAATCACCGACAATCGTG
>CAIQXC010000570.1 GCA_903875675.1 Akkermansiaceae bacterium | reverse complement strand
GGCAGTCCGGCCGTGTAGCACTCGAGCAAGCCGGCGAGGGATTTCGCATACGGCTGGCCTGACAAACTGAGACCGGTGAGCCAGACGCCGAAGTTGCTCACTGCGTAGAAGAAGAAGGGCACGGCAGCGGCTGAGCCGAGCTGGAGCTTCCAGCCTCTGTTGCGGATGGCGAGGGCCGCCACGCCGATGGCCAGAAAGGCGGCGTAATCCACCAGCCGCGGCGCGTGAAATGCGCTATATCCCATTTGCGTGTTGAGCAGCAAGTCGCTCAGCAGCAAGGCCAGCACCGGCACCACAAGGGCCAGGCGGCGGTTCAGGTAGAAGCCGCCCATCAACGCGAACGCGCCAATCGGTGCCACATTTTCCGGGTGAGGCATGAAACGGAAGGCGATCATCGCCACGACAAGTGTGAGTATGGATACGAGTGAAGACATGGGGTTGGGGTTGGTTAGGCGTGGAGGTTGACAGACATTGGCGGGTCCGTATTGTGAATTTAACGGTTTCTTTGTTGGATTTAGCGCCTCTGCCGGAATTTTTTCGATTGGCGATGAGCATCCGTTGAATCAGGAATTGGAACATGGCACAGAGGTATCGAACTTGGCGGCAAAACGAGCCCGGCTGGTTTTATAGCCTAGGAAAGAGCGCTGCAGCTAAGTAAACCGCACGCCCGGTGTCGCTAAAATGGACCTGTCGTAATTTTTCCCAACCGAGGAACCCCATCATGAATACCCTGCGCCCTCTGCCCCGCCAAATCCTTCGCCACTCTGCCGTCACCTTCGCGATCCTTTTGGGTACGGCCGCCGGTTTGCGAGCTGCCGAGGCCTCGTCACTCGACCCGCTGCGCGCCGAGATGCGTGCCGAGCGTTACGAGCAGGCGGCCGCCATGGCGGACAAGCTCATCGCAGCGAAAGACCCGAAGGCCGATGAGGCCGATTACCTCAAGGCGCTCGCCCTGTTTCAAGCAAAGAAATTCGCTGCCGCAGTCACCGAGGCGCAGCAGCTTGAGAGCCTGTTTCCCGCGTCCGTCTGGCGCTTCAAGGCGACGTTCCTTCAGGCACAGGCGCTGGTTGAGCAGAAGAAATTCCAGGAAGCGGCCGCCATCTATCAAAGCGAGGCCGCCCGTCTGCTAGCCGCCGAGCGCAAACAGGAACTTGTCGGGGTCATCGCCGCCTTTGCCGACAAGCTCACGGCCAAGCCGGATGCCAACGTGCCGGACGCGCCCAAGCCGGATTTCCCGAAGGCCTACAAGCTTTACACCAAGGCGCTGGGCATGGAAATTTCCCGTGAGCTCCGAGACGAATTGCTGTTCAAGAAAGCCCGCGCCATCCAACAGGCTAGCAACTTCCCCCAGGCAGTGCTGGATTTTCAAGCTTATCTAACTGAGTTTGAGCCGGGCTGGAGCGGCCCCGCCGGCTCTGGAACGCCACGCCTGCCGCTGCAAAACCCGCCGCCCGCCGGCAAGCACGCGGCGTGGGCCCGCTACCGCCTCGCCGAAGCCCAGATCCAGGCCAACAACATCGCAGCGGGCCGCATGGAATTGGAAGACTTGCTCAAATTGCTGGTTACGCCTCTGACAATTCCGACCGCACTGCAGGCAGAACTTCTCACAGCCGAAGGGAAAATGCTTCCAGCTGAGATCCGCTGGCTGATGCTCCAATCGTATTTCAACCAGCCCATTGCATTGACCGTCGCTAGCAATATCAACAATTCGGCAGCCGCGGGGCCCAGCTATCCGGTTGGCGAACAAGGCCTGCGCAACAGCAGCCTGCCCGGCCAAGTCATAGGCAACACCGGTGGTCTGCCCACCACCGACGTAATTTTGTTCAAGGTGCGCGCTGGCGAACTCGACCAAGCCATCAAGATCTGCCGCGAGTTCCTCGTTGCCTGTCCCGAGGGCAGCCGCGCGGTGCGTGCCGCCTGGATGATTGCCGAGGCCTATCAAGGTGCCGGGCGTGCCGACGACGCCATCAAGGCATTCCGCAACTTCATCTCTGGCGAGGGCTTTCACCTGGCAGAGGGCGAGGCGGCACTCAAATTCGATGAGGAACTGCGCGCCGCACCCGCCACCCATCTGGCAAACCTGAAAATGCGCGCCTTGTTCCGCATCGGTTCGCTGTTGGCGCAGCAAAAAAAGCGCGAGGAAGCCATCACCATCTGGCAGAGTTACGTCAAGGACTACCCGAACGGCCCGCAGTGGTCCGACAGCCAGAACTCGATCATCGACGCCGAATTTCAAATCGGCATGGATGCCCTAACCGACAAGAATGAAGCGCTTGCCCTGCAACACTTCAACGAGTTTTTGCGGGCCCATCCGCTCGATGAGCGTTCGCCGCGCATCCTCTATCTGTTCGGAGCGGTTCACGAGGCCAAGGCCCGTGCGCTGGAGGAGGCCAAGGGCGAGTTGGTCCCTATCAACGCGGCTTACCGTCAGGCGATCGAGGAATGGACAAAGCTTGTTAGCAAATATCCGAAAAGCCCGGAAGCCCGCAGCGCCTTGATGAAAAGCGCCGGCATCCACGAGGAAAAATTTGGTGAGTACGACAAGGCGCTCCAACTCTATCGCAAGCTGGCGGGCGAGTTCAGTTATGCCGAGGCCAACGCCTCGGTCGCGCGGCTGACCGCCAAGTCCCTTGAACTTTCCGCTGAGCGGACGTTCCGCACCAACGAGCCCGCGGTGGTCAAGCTGAAGCTGCGCAACATGGAGAAATGCACGTTCCGCCTCCACGAAATCGACCTCCAGGCGTATTTCCGAAAAATGCACGGCATCACCGGCGTCGAGGGGCTGGATGTCTCGCTCATCCAACCTGACAAAACCTGGGAATTCAAACCTGAGGGTTACGTCAAATACAAACCGTTCGAACAGGAAGTAAAAATCCCGTTTCCAGCGGGCGAAGCTGGTGCCTACGTCGTCACAGCCAGCGACGACGAGTGGGAAAGCACCGTGCTGGTGCTGCGCTCCGACCTCGAAGTCATCGTCAAGTCGAGCCGCCGCGAGTTGCTCGCATTCGTCCAAAACATGCTAACCGGCAAACCCGCCGCCGACGTCGATATCCTGGTAAGTGACGGCAAGGCAGTGGCCGCCACCGGCAAAACCGGCGACGACGGCGTGTTCAAAACCCAACTTGAAGCGCTCAAGGACCTGGCCGACGTGCGCCTCTTCGCCCTGGCCAAAGGTCACGCCGCCTCCTTCAATCTGGATCTGGCAGGTTT
Source organism: Akkermansiaceae bacterium (assembly GCA_903875675.1). GTDB lineage: Bacteria > Verrucomicrobiota > Verrucomicrobiia > Verrucomicrobiales > Akkermansiaceae > Luteolibacter. The sequence continues at coordinate 624 of CAIQXC010000570.1, read as the reverse complement.
GCAGCTATCAAGCGGCCTAACCGCCAAAGGTTACCTGTACACCGACCGGCCTGTGTACCTGCCCGGCGAGAGCGTGGCGCTGCGCGGGATTCTGCGCGAGGTGCGCGGCACCACCTACGCGGTGCCGGAGAATAGCGAGTTCAAACTCAGCATCAGCGATCCGCAGGGGCGCCTGTTAGCCGAGCAAAGCGTCAAGACCAGCCGCTTCGGCACCTTCGACTCCTCCCTCACCTTGCCCGCCATCACCGCCAGCGGAATCTATGTGATCGCCGCCAACCAAGAGCGCAAGGGCCTCGAACCCCTGCATTTCCAAGGATCCTTCGAGGTCCGTTCCTTCAAATTGGAAAAAATCAAGTTGGCCATGGAATTTCCTCGCCGCGTGTGGTTCCGCGGCGAATCCATCGACGCCACCTTCCAGGCCGCTTTCTATTGGGGCGAGCCACTCGCCGGCCGCCCGCTGCGCTGCACCCTGCCCGATGGCCGCAGCCTAACCGTCACCACCGACGCCGCTGGCAAAGCCAAACTCAGCTTCGACACCACCGGCATGCGCCCCGGCTCCACCCTCACATTCACTGCCGCTCTCGACGGCGACAATGTGACCACCAGCGAGACGCTCACCCTGGC
>CAIQXC010000569.1 GCA_903875675.1 Akkermansiaceae bacterium | reverse complement strand
TGTTTGCTTTTATGGTGCTTCATTGCGCGCCGACTTTGACATCCCAACCCTTCAAACGCCACCACGGAACAACACCTCCTCGAATTGCTTTCCCTCTTCAACTCGTTGCCGCGGAGCGGCTTAGTTCAACAAATCGCCGCTGCCCGACCGGCATCAGCACCACAAACTCGAACCAACAACGTTCCCTTTCGCGCCGGCGGCAGGGCTCGGCGTTCGGCAAAAAGAATGAACATGACAACTCCCCAAGTTGACCCATCTAACCCCTTGTGCGGCACGTGGTGTGCTTTTGAAGGCGACACGAATGACTACTGTCGTTCGGAATACACAATTCGTGTCGAGGACGGACGATTTCAGGTCTCTGCTGTTGATTGTAGCGATGGTGAGGAATTCGAGATTTCTGATGTCACCTGGAACGGGGTAACCCTGGGCTTCCATTCCTACGTTCCATCCACTGCCAGATGCGGAATCAACCAGATGCGGTATGTCGGTGATGGGAAGATGGAGTTTCTCTTTACCTTCACCGAGAGAGAGATTTGGTTCCGTTTCGAGCCCATCGCCCCAACAAACCAAGCCGAACAAGCCGTGTCATCCGACGGGCATGAGTCCTCGAATCCCGTCCCATCGACTCCTACAACCGCGCCCGCGGATGCACATTGAACGTTCGCCACAAATATGAATCCAAACTGGCTAGGCGTGACATCAGCGATTCTGGCATTCGTGGCCTTCTTCGTAGTCTATCACGCCGTTATAGAAAAACCGCCCAAGACTCGAATTCTCCTCGCTCTTCTCGCTCTTGTTGCAGCGATCCCGGGGGCAAGCTTCGCCGCGTATTACGCCCACATTCTTCCCGAGCCGAGCTGGTATTATCAATTCCGCAGCATTGCAGGGACTGAGCTTCTGGTTGTGTTCCTTGGTGTTGCCGGTGGATTGGCTGCCACCTTGTTGCCCCGAGTGCTTCTCCTACTGCCGCTGCTTGGAGTCGCAGCATTCTCGATTGCTCCCATCATCAAGCCTTTCATCGGACCGATCGCAGGTGACGCATTGAAGGACGAGTGGGATGGCGCGGTTTGCTTACAGAGCACTCCTTCGACATGCGGGGCAGCATCGACAGCGACCATCCTGAGGTATCTTGGCGGTGAGGCGGGTGAGTCGCAGTTGGCGGCGGAGGCCCACTCCTATAATGGCGGCACTGAAGCGTGGTATTTGGCGAGAGCGGCAAGATCGAGAGGATACGATGTGCATTTCGATTTTAGGTCTAGCTTCTCCCCTGAGGGAGGTCTCCCATCAGTGGTAGGGGTGCGACTTGGTGTGGTCGGCCATTTCATCGCTATCCTGGGTCAGGAGGGCGACAGATTCCTAGTAGGAGATCCGTTGATTGGACGAGAATTGTTGTCGCGCGACGACTTACAGAAGCGATATGCTTTCACCGGCTTCCACATGCGAATCAAAAACAAAGCCGAACAAGCCGTGCCATCCGACGGGCATAAGCCCTCCGGTCGCGCTTCATCGGCGGGTTCAGCCACGCCCGCAGATAGAAATTAAACGTCAGTGCCAAGAGAAGTCAGATGCGCAAGATCACCATAGAGAACTATCGAGTCCAGAAAGAATACCCAAGAATCGTGACCGCTGTGGCTCAAGCGCTTGGCCGGCAAAGATTTGTTGCTCCAATAGACGTATTCCTTGGCATGGGGCTTCTGGACGCCGATGCCCTGGCGAAGTGGAGGCGCGGCGGGACTCCATATCTGGAGCGGGTGCTGCGATGCAATCTGTCGCGAGCCAGTTCGATTCTGCGGATTCTACGATTTCACGCGCATGATCTGAGCCTTAGCCCATCGATTACCAGTTACATGCACCGTAAGAATGCGTTGCGATTCTCAAAATCGGGTGAGGGACCTATTGAAGAGGCATATGCAAGACACTTTGTCGTAATTGGTAAGAAGAAGCCTTCCGAGGGCACACGGGGTCATTCTATGGCCGGTGACCAGACACCCGGCAAACAAGGAACCTAAGATTATGAACCGCGATGAAACCATCATCGGACACTTTGCAGCGACAACCCGTGGTGACGTCGTATGCGACGGCCCCGCTTGCATCATCGCCGGCTCGTACAAGACCATGAAAGGGTAAACACCATTTGCCCCGCCACATCCCCCCCAGGCCAAGCCCGTCCGGTCTTATTGATCCGACGGGCTTTTTTGTTTCGTTTTCGATATGACCCGACGCCCTCAGCGGCAGCCCACTTCTCTATAGACATAGGAGAATTTTCCCAAGAATCCGCAAGTTCAAGTGTCTCAACAGCATGAAAACTTTCCTCACAGG
>CAIQXC010000568.1 GCA_903875675.1 Akkermansiaceae bacterium | reverse complement strand
CGTAAAGAACTGGTCGTCATTTTCACGGTCTGTCCGTCCTTTCGCCACGCAAGCTTCCCAGCCGTTGGAATCGGCCATTGCGAGAATTTGGGCTACTGCAGGAGGGTTCATGGGTTCAATTGAACATTACTTTGAGTGGAAGTCAAGCGGTTTTTTGAGCAAGCCGTATTTCGGGGAGAAAAGGAAGGCGACGAGAAACACGGATCCGAGCACGAGCACGATGGTCGGGCCTTGTTCGAGGTTGAGGTGCCAGCCGATGATCACTGCGGCAGCGGAGGCGAGGCCACCCAGCAGCGAGCCACCCCAGAACAAGGCGTTGGTGGAATCGGTGAGTAGGTAGATAGTGGCCGCGGGGGTAACCAGCAGGCCGAGGGCGAGCATGCAGCCAACGGCTTGCAGCGAGGCGATGAGCACGACGATGAGCACGGCGAGCAGCAGGTAGTTGAGGGCGCGGACAGGCACGCCGAGAGTTGCGGCCACTTCGGCGTCGAACAAGGTCATGAGCAGCGGGCGGTGGAGGGCGGTGAGCAGGCTGAGGGCGGCGCAGGAGATCCAGAAGGTGGTCCACAAATCGCCGTCACGCAGGCCCATGATGTTGCCGAAGAGCCACTCATCGATTTGTTGCGTGACGCGGAGGCGGCGCAGCAGGATGATGCCACCACTGAAGGCGGCGGTGTAGAGGATGGCCAATGAGGAATCCTGGTCGAGGCGGGAACTGCGGGAAACCGCCAGTGAGCCTAACCCAATGAACAACGCGGCAAACAAGGCGCCCAGGAAGGCGCTCCACTCATGCAGGCCGGCCACCCACACGGCCACGGCGATACCGGGGAGCAGGGCATGGGAGAGCGAGCCGACCTTGAGGGCTGACTTTTTGAGGACGACAAAGGCGCTGGCATAGCCGTTGGTGAGGCCGATGAGCAGGGCGGCGAGGATGGCGCGCTGATTGAAGGGATGCTGCAGCGGCTCTGTTAGCCAATCCAGGATCATGCGAACTCCTTTCGGGCAATGGCGGGTTGGGCGAAGGTCTGCTCGAGCAGGGCAGCGGTGAAGACCTCGGCCACCGGACCGAAGGCCAGGCACTTGCGACGCAGCAGCAGGGCTTGGTCGTAGATGTCGCGCACGGTATCAAGATCGTGGTGGGCGGCGAGCACCAGCCGTCCTTCTTTTGTTAGATCGCGCAGTGTCTGGGCGAGGGCCGTCTTGGCCGGGTGATCGAGGCCGCTGAATGGCTCGTCGAGGAGCAAAACATGGGCTTCCTGGGCGAGGGCGCGGGCTAGGAATACCCGTTGCTGCTGGCCGCCGCTCAAGGCGCTGATTTGGCGGTGCTGCAGGTCCAGCAAGCCCATGGCAGCGAGTGCGTGCTCGATGGCATCGGCGTCCGAGCTGGAGAATGGCCGCCACCAACCGGCTTGCGGGTAGCGGCCCATGCTGACGACGCCGCGAACGGTGATGGGGAATTGCCAATCGACGTTTTCGCGTTGTGGCAGGTAGGCAATTTCCCGGCTCCACTTGGCAACGAGGGTGCCGCGCCAGAAAATTTTGCCAGCGGCGATGGGCTGGAGGCCGGCGATGGCCTTGAGCAAGGTGCTTTTGCCGGCGCCGTTAGGACCGATGAGGGCGACGCAAGAGCCGCAGGAGGTGGCGAAGGAAACCCCGTCGAGCGCCAGTCCCTCGGGGTAGCGGACGCTGAGGTTTTCCACGGTCAGCTCGTGGTGATGGCCGCAGTGGGCGCAGGAATCATGGGGGGCGGCGGGCATGGGTCAGGGTGACTGCCAGTTGAAGCGCAGCGGTTGGCTCAGCGAGCCGCTGCCAAGGACGAAGCGGGTTTGGGCGTCGCGGGCGTCCGGCATGATGGTTAGGAAAACGGCGGTATCCGCCGTGCTGGTGCCGAGGTCGGCTTGCAGCGAGACTTCCAGTGAGTCGTGGCTGATTGGCAGGAGGGCGTCGCACTCAGACTCGCCGGCCGGCACGTCTGCTAGGTTGAGCAGGATGGTGCCGTCCTCGGTGGTGAGGCGCAACGAGTGGGCCGGGGTGAGGCATTTGAGGCGCAAAATTGCCGAGGTTGGGGCGTCTGCGGTGGGGGGTGGGGCGAGGGGTGAGGGCGCGGGCAGTGGCCGATGGGAGGTGAGGTGGCGCAAGGGGATGGCGAGCAGGCCGAGAGTGGCGAGCACTCCGGCGGTTCCGGCGAGCGGGGAGTGGAGGAATTTGCAATCCATCAGGGGGCGGCCAAAGCCTGGGTGATGGATTGGACGTTGTGGCGGAACATGGCCTCGAAGCCCGCGTCTTGGCCGCTGCCATTGCCATCGGCGATGAGCGGCGCGGCAAGGGTGGTGGCGGAGGCCGCGGCGATGGATTCGAGGACCTTGGCGTTGGCCTTGTACTCTGGAAAGATCGCCTTGACCCTGGAGCGCTTCACCGCCTCGATGGTTTTTGCCAATGCTTGAGGGGTGTTGTTCTGCTCAGCGTTGAGCCCGGCCACGGCGATGACCGTGAAATCAAATTCCTTGGCGAAATAGGCGAAGGCGTTGTGGGCGGTGACCAATTTTCGTTGGCTGCGGGGCACCTTTGCCAGTTCGCTGGTGGCCCAGCGCTGCATGAGTTCGAGGCGGGCCCCGTAGGTCTGGGCGTTGGCCAGAAAGTCCGTCTTGCCCGCCGGATCCTTGTCAGCCAGTGCCAACGCCACCACCCGGGCCGCCCGCCGCATGTTCTCGACCCCGTGCCACCAATGCGGGTCCGGTGTGCCCGCAGCCCCATCCCCATCCCCATCCCGGGCCAGCGTCAGCGACGGAATGCTACTGCCGACCTCCACCACACGCACCCCCTGCAAACTGTCATGGAGGCGATTCAGATAGGGTTCGAGCCCTTTGCCGGCGGCCAACACCAGGGCCGACGCCTGCATCCTCGCGAGATCGTCCGGCCGCGGCTCGAAGCGATGCGGATTGCCGCCTTCGCCGACTAGATCCACAACCTTCACCCGATCGCCGCCGACTTGCCGCGCCAGATCCGCCATCAACGGGTGCAAAGCAGACACTTGCAGCGGTGCAGAGGCTGCCATCGCCGTCGCAAAAGCCGCCAGCACGCCGCTCAGGAAGGATTTTCTCATGAAGGGATGAGGTTATGCAGACAACGGGCAAATGCAAGAAAAATGCAATAGGTGCGGGGCTTTGGGCGGCATCTCTTGCTACCACCCGCCTTGACGGCCGAGGGTCACCACCACCTTGTCCTTGCGGATGGAGACGTCCTTGAGCAGCAACTTGGCGAGATTGGTCTTGGTGTCGTTGCGGGTCAGTTTGTAGATGGGGACGGTATCGACGAATTCGTCGGCGACGAGGTTGAGGCCCTCGCGCAAGGTCTCGCGGTAATTATCCGGCATTTTGGGCACCTCGAGGGATTGGAGTTCAGGCTGTTCCAGATAAAACCGATAGTCCGCCGCCCGGTAGCCAATCCGGGTGATGAGCGAGGCGCTGCCGGTGTAGGATTTCTCCAGCAGGTCCGCGACACCTACCGCCACCCTCACATCCAAGCTCACGCACACTTTGTCCCGCTCCGGTAAAAAAAACACCCGTGGATTGAGGTAAGTCACCCGCACGATTTTTAGATAGGTTTTTTCCTTGGGGAATTTTTGGGCCAGCGCTGCGTCAATCATTCCTTGGGTGATTTCGATGCTCACTGTGCGCTCCAAGGCATCGCGCAGCAGGAAACCTCCCGTACCCGCCGCGAGCACTAACAAAAGAATGATCAGCCAGCGTCGTTTCATTCGGGTCGGGAAAACACAGGGGTTAGGGAAGGGGGTTAGCCGAGCATGGAGCCGACGAGAGCCTCGAGTTTGACGATGTCGGCGGCGAAGTTGCGGATCCCCTGAGCGGTCTTTTCGGTGGCCATCGCATCCTCGTTGAGGGCGTAGCGAAACGCCTTTTCATCCAGATGCAGCTGCGGACCGTCACTCAGCGCCGCTCCGGCGGGCGTAAGTTGCGCCACCAGCGGTTCGTCACAAGCTTGCAGCTCTCCTAACAGCGATGGACTGATCGTCAGCAGGTCGCAACCGGCCAGAGCGAGGATTTCGCCCTTGTTGCGGAACGAGGCCCCCATCACCTCGGTGCGATAGCCGAATTTCTTGTAATAATTGTAGATGGCGCGGACGGATTGGACGCCTGGGTCCTGAGCGCCAGGGTAGTCCTTGCCGGTGGCGGCCTTGTGCCAATCGAGGATGCGCCCGACAAACGGTGAGATGAGTTGCACCCCGGCCTCGGCGCAGGCGACCGCCTGGCCAAACGAAAACAACAGGGTCAGATTGCAGTGAATCCCTTCCTTTTCCAAAACCTCCGCCGCCTTGATCCCCTCCCAGGTCGCCGCTATCTTGATGAGAATCCGCTCCCGCGAGTGCCCGGCCGCTTCGTAGGCTGCAATCAATTCGCGCGCCTTGACGAGTGTGCCCGCCGTATCGAACGACAGCCGGGCATCCACTTCGGTCGATACCCGACCGGGCACAATTTTAAGGATTTCCAGCCCGAAGAGTACTAGAATGCGATCGATGATGGCCGCAGTGAGGGCCGCTCCCGCCAGCCCCGATGGCTTCAGCCCGGCGATGGCCTGCTCGACCAGCGGCCGGTATTGCGGCTGGCTCGCGGCCTGTAAAATGAGCGATGGGTTGGTGGTGGCATCCCGTGGATGATAAATTTGCATCGACTCGAAGTCGCCGGTATCGGCGACGACGGTGGTAAACTGTTTCAGTTGGTCGAGTTGGCTCAGGCTCATAAGGCAATGATGTTAGCACCGGTGCGGGGGTCTGGAAAGGGCAAAACCTTGGGATCGGCTTGCAGACAGGGCATATTGGCGCATGAGGGTTGCAGTCGCTAGAAAAACCGTCCATACTCCCGGCCCATGTGGACATCCATTCGCGAATTTGAAGACATCCGTTACGAAACCACGGAGCAGGGGCGCATCGCCAAAATCACCATCAACCGCCCGGAAGTGCGCAACGCCTTCCGCCCCAAAACCGTGACCGAGATGCTCCAGGCCTTCGAGCTGGCCCATGAGGACCCGGCCGTGGGGGTCATCATCCTCACCGGCGCCGGAGATCTGGCATTCTGCGCCGGCGGCGATCAAAAAGTCCGCGGCCATGCAGGATACATCGGCGAGGATGGCATCCCCCGCCTCAACGTGCTCGATTTGCAAAAAAAAATCCGCTCACTGCCCAAGCCGGTGGTGGCGATGGTCGCCGGTTATGCCATCGGCGGCGGGCACGTGCTGCACATCGTTTGCGATCTAACCATTGCGGCGGATAACGCGCGTTTTGGTCAGACCGGCCCGAAGGTTGGCTCGTTTGACGGTGGGCTGGGATCGAGTTACTTGGCGCGGATTGTGGGCCAGAAGAAGGCCCGCGAAATCTGGTACTTGTGCCGCCAGTACGACGCCAAGCAGGCGTTGGAGATGGGCCTGGTCAACACCGTGGTGCCGCTCGCTGATCTCGAAACTGAAACCCTGGGCTGGTGCCGCGAAATGCTCGCCCACTCGCCGTTGGCCCTGCGCTGCCTCAAGGCCGCGCTCAACGCCGATTGTGATGGCCAGATGGGACTGCTGGATCTGGCGGGTAACGCCACCTTGCTTTACTACATGAGTGAGGAGGGCCGTGAAGGGAAGCAGGCATTTTTAGAGAAACGCCCGCCGGACTTTTCCAAATTTCCGCGGGTCCCCTGAAAAAGTCCCACGAACCAATAGAGCCCATGGGCGTATGGCGGCGAGGACGCCGAAGCTCAGAAGTCAGTATTCGACCTCAGGATACCCACTGGGTCGATTAAGTTCAATTCCCTCTTCGTCTCATCGTCCAAAATGAGATCGCAAGTGGTTCGATTTCTGCTTGGCATGATTGCGTAAATCATCACCGCAATTCTTATGAAGACCTTGGAGAACATGGAAACAAACTACGGCACCCTGCGCGGCGTCACGAATTTCGATACATACCCGGACGGACAACTGAGGTCCTGCATGCTCAGCGAGGAAAACACGATCGAGACGCATGTTGGCCGCTTCACCCCCCAATACGCCACCGACGAATTCGGTGAGCGACAGAAGAAACACCGCAGCTCGCTTTCGTTTCACCCCAACGGCTCAATTAGAAGCGCCGCTTTGCAGGACCCTGCCCCGATCCAAACCCCACTCGGCACGTTCGACGCGGAACTCGTCACCTTCTACCAAGACAGCGCGGTCAACCGTCTCTTCCCGCTCAACGGCCTAGTCAACGGATTCTGGTCGGAGAACCAAGAACGCATGATAGCCAAGCGCCTCAACTTCGCCCTGAGTGTCGGAGATTTCAGCGCGAAGGTAATTGCCATTCACTTCTACCCGGGCGGTGCTCTCAAGAGCCTCACCCTCTGGCCAGGCGAAATCATCCACATCCAGACACCGATTGGCGAAATGGCCGTCCGAGCAGGATTTTCGCTCCATGAGAATGGCAGCGTAAAATCCGTGGAACCCGCACGGCCCATGGCGATTGACACCCCGCTGGGCACCATCACCGCCTTCGATCCAGACATTATCGGGATGCACGCCGACCAGAATTCGGTGCAATTCGGCCCGGACGGAGAGCTCATCTCGCTCAAATCCCTCGCCACCGGCATCAGTGCGATCGGCCCCGACGGCACCCAATCCCGGCTCGAACCTCTCGTGCTTGAAAGCCTGCTTAACTCCGCGGACACGCGCATCGTTGCCCTCAAAATTGACTTCCGTGAATACGAGGTCGATGTCACCGATTTGCAGACCACCACCTTCGACCGCCGCACCCACCAGTTCGCCACCTTCCCCGTCGAAGTCATTCTGACCAGCGGCTGTGGTGG
>CAIQXC010000567.1 GCA_903875675.1 Akkermansiaceae bacterium | reverse complement strand
CGCTGGAGGAGATGGCGCGGGCGCTGTTCAAGAGTTGGTTCGTGGATTTTGATCCGGTCCGCGCCAAACTCGAAGGCCGCCCACCCGCAGGCATGGACGAAGCCACCGCCGCCCTCTTCCCCGATCACTTCCAAGATTCGGAACTCGGGCAAATCCCGAAGGGGTGGCAAGCGAAGCCGTTGAGCAAAAATATTGAATTGCTAAGTGGTGGAACCCCAAAAACGTCAGAGCCTAGTTATTGGGACGGCGAAATCCCGTGGTATTCCGTTAGGGACGCTCCTTCCGATTCAGATGTTTGGGTAGTAGATACAGATAGAAAGGTAACGCCGTCAGGTATATCCAATAGTGCAACAAGCATTCTTCCAGCAAGAACGACTATTATCAGCGCACGCGGCACCGTCGGCAAGTTGGCGCTAGTTGGCCGTCCCATGGCGATGAATCAATCATGCTATGGAGTTCGTGGCGCAGCGGGCTACCGTGAACTGTTCACCTATTTTTCTCTTAAAGAAGCCGTCGAGGAATTACAACAAAACGCCCACGGAAGCGTTTTTGATACCATTACCCGAGATACATTCGACACACTGAGTTTTGCATCGCCTCCGATCACCATTGCGGACGCTTTCGAGGCGCTTGTGGAGTCATTGCTTGAAACTATTCTCGCCAATGTAAACGAATCCCGCGACCTCGCCGCCCTGCGCGACACGCTGCTGCCGAAGTTGCTGAGCGGTGAGGTGAGTGTGGCAAAGGCTGGTCTTTCTCCGAAAACCGATTAAAATTCCTCATCACGACATGGCCCGCAATACCCTACTGAACACGGATACGGAAGATCTGAAGGAGCTTCTCAGCAACGGGAAATCCTACAGTGTGCCAGCTTACCAGCGCGATTATTCGTGGAAGCAGGAGCATTGGGAGGATCTGTGGGAAGACCTATGCACTGTTGAAGCCAATCGTGAAGACCATTACATGGGCACCATCGTCCTGGAGATCGGTGAGCGGAAGCAGTTCCGGGTGATTGACGGCCAGCAGCGCATGGCAACGCTGAGCATCCTGATTCTGGCATGCGTGGATTACCTTTATAGCCTTGCCGGTGAGGGTGTGAAACCGCCTGAAAACAAGGAGCGCGCCGCCCTTTTGGAGAGCGGCTATCTTGGCGCGAAAGACCCGTCTAGTCTGCGCATCACGCCCAAGCTTAAGCTCAACGCCAATGACGACGATTTTTTTCAATTGAATCTCGCGCAGCGCAAGCCGCCCCAAGGCGGGGTGCGTGGGTTGCGTGATTCGGAGCGCTTGCTATGGGGGTGTTTCCAGTTCTTCGTGGGCAAGGTCCGAGAAAAGTTTTCGACCAGAAAGAAGGGCGAGGAAGTGGCCGTCTTTGTGAGCGAGATTGTCACGGAGCGACTGGTTTTCATCAGTGTCCGTGTGCAGGATCAATTAAGTGCTTACACCGTGTTTGAAACACTGAATGCGCGGGGGTTGGAGTTGACGGAAACCGACCTGCTCAAGAACTACCTGTTGTCGCTGGCGGATCGCCTCAGCAAGTCTCAGATGGAACCCGTGCTTCGCCAGTGGGCACGCATCACGGCCCGCGTGGGCATCGCTAGTTTCCCCGAGTTCCTTCGCCACCACTTGAACTCTCAACGCGGATACGTCCGCCAGAAGCAACTCTTCAAAACCATCAAGAAGGATGTGACCGCGCTGGACCAGGTTTTTGCGCTACTTGATTGGTTGGAGAAAGATGCCGCATGGTTCGAGGGCTTGAACGATCCTGCCAGCCAGTTCTGGTTGGATTACCAAGGAGCCAAAGAACATGTGCGGGTGCTGAACTTGTTCAATGTGTCGCAATACACTCCGCTCGTCCTCGCGGCCAAGGATGTGTTCACCACACCGCAGGATATGGTCGAGATTCTCCGCTACTGCGCTGTTGTTTCCGTCCGGTTCAATGGCGTCAGTCGGCGCAGCACGCACATGCTTGAAGAGATCTACAACCGCGCGGCCGTGGATGTGCGGCAAGGCAGGGCATCCACGCTCGCGGCGGTGCGTCTGGCATTGCGGCCGATTTACATTCCTGACGAGGATTTTGAGGCGGATTTTGCCGCCCTCGGGCTACGGAACCGCAGCACATCGGGCAAACGCTTGCGCTACATCCTGGCCAGGCTTGAGAAGCAGTTGAGCGGGGTCGACATTACCGACGAAGGGATGACCGCGACCGTGGAGCACATCCTGCCGGAGAATCCCGGCGAAGCGGGATGGGAGCATTTCACCTCGGATGCCCACGAGCGGAGTTACGAGAGAGTCGGGAACTACTCCTTGTTGGAACGGGGGTTGAATGGGCAGCAAGCGGGCAACGCGGCTTTTGCCCAGAAGCAGGCTGTATATGCGAAGTCACAGTATCGAACATCAACAGATCTGGGCAAGTTCACCGACTGGACGGAGGAGACAATCGCAAAGCGACAGGCCGAGTTGGCGAAGGTGGCCAAGTCGATTTGGTCGCTGACATTTTGAGGCAAGGG
>CAIQXC010000566.1 GCA_903875675.1 Akkermansiaceae bacterium | reverse complement strand
GTGTCTTGTGTCTTGTGTCTTGTGTCTTGTGTCTGAGGCGCAGCCTCGCTAGCCCTGATTTTTCATCCCACTGGTAGGATGAAGCGAATACTTCCCCTAATCCGCATATCGAATGAACTCACCTCAAGCTTATTGTTGTCTGACCAGCTTCCTGCTAAATCTGCTGTTGTTTTTGAGCGGATCGGCGGTGGCTGGCGATCTTGGCAAAGAGTTTGAAAATCCGCCGGATTCGGCACGGATGTGGACGTGGTGGTTCTGGCTGGGCGACAAGGTGGACAAGGCGAGCATCACCGCCGACCTGGAAGCCTTGAAGGCCCAGGGGATGGCCGGGGTGACGGTTTACAGCCTCAGCGGTCCGGGCGTGCCTGGCAAGGGGCCTAACTACATGAGTGCCGAGTGGCGCGAGTTATGGAGGCACACGCTGAAGGAAGCTGATCGACTGGGGTTGGGCGTTAGCACGATGCTCTGCAGCGGGTGGAATGCGGGTGGGCCGTGGATTAAGCCCGAGCAGGCGTGCAAGCAGCATGTGCATTCCGAACTTATTCTTGAAGGGCCGCAGCACTTCAAGGGCAAGTTGCCGCTGCCTGGATCTGATCAGCGATTCTACCGCGATGTGGTGGTGCAGGCGTTTCCTACTGATATGTCCAGAATCACTCTCAGCGCCAGTAGTTCCCATAGCAATTATCCCGTCGATCAAGCCGGAGATGGCGATAGCAATAGTTTTTGGGTTAGCAATGGCGAGAATCCGAACGAGGGGCCGAGCAAAGATAAGCCGGAGTGGTTGATGGTTGACCTGGGGCAAAGTCGTGCGGTTAGGAATGTGACGATTCAGCCGAGACCGGGGTATGGTCCTAAAGACGCAGAGGTTCAGCTATCTGAGGATGGAACGGCGTTTAAGCCGTTGAGAGTGCTGGTGATGGAGCGTGACCAGTCCACGGAGATTCTGTTGCCGGACAAGCCCGTTCGTTATATCCGCCTGTTCGTTACCTCGACGTATTCGCCGAAAAACGCGAATGTGCAGGTTTGCGAGTTGACCGTTGACGGAAAGTCATTGCGAGGTGCTCCGTCGGGGTTGATGGCGCTCAAGACGCTGCGCGATACCGTCGGAGGCATGTCTCCTACGCCTGAGATCAACGGTGCGGTGCTCAAGCCGTTGCCGCCGGAAGGGGCCGGGACGGCGATTGATCCGGCCGCTGTTATCGATCTTAGCGCCCGTTGCGATGCGGACGGGGTGTTGGACTGGGATGTGCCGGCTGGAATGTGGAAGATTCTTCGTACAGGCGTCACACTCACCGGAGCCATCACATCATGGTCGTCGCCGACTGGGGTCGGGTTTGAATCGGATCCGCTGGATGCTTCCGCGATGGAATTTCAAGCTGCCAATGTGGTTGATCCGCTGGTTGAGGATGCCGGTCCGCTAGCAGGCAAAGTCTTCCGCTCCGTGCAAATCGATAGTTGGGAAATCAACCATCCGAACTGGAGTGCGGGCTTGATTGATGGATTCAAGAAATTCCGAGGTTACGATCCGAATCCTTATCTGCCGACCCTAGCCGGCCATATTGTGAGAAGTGCCGCTATGAGTGACCGTTTTCTTTATGATTATCGCCGGACGGTGGGTGATTTGGTGGCAGATAACTATTTTGGTCGGCTCAGCACGCTCGCCGAGTCAAAGGGGATTGTGCAACAGAGTGAGGCGGGCGGTGTCTGCTCGCCGAAGGTGATGGCCCTGGACTGTTTGAAGAACCTGGGCCGATGCGCGATTCCAATGGGCGAATTCTGGCAGGATGGCACCTGGGTGGAGGGCAACCAGAACAAGAACGGCAAGCAGACGGCTTCTGCGGCGCATCTCTATGGCAAACGGATTGCAGCTGCCGAGGCGTTTACTTCGTTTATCCACTGGGTGGATTCTCCCTCCACCCTCAAGCCCACCGCTGATCGCGCTTTTTGTGAGGGATTCAATCATTTCTTTATCTTCTCCAGCGCAACCCGGAGTGAGGACGGATTCCCCGGAACGGAATTCTGTGCCGGAACCCACTTCAACCGCAAGATTACCTGGTGGAAGCAGGCTAGCAGTTTCAGCGATTATATTGCACGTTGCAGTCACTTGTTGCAGCAAGGGTTGTTCGTGGGCGATGTGTTGTTCTATAACGGCGACGGGTGCCCGAATTTTGTGGGGCCCAAACAGGTCGATCCGTCGCTCGGCCCTGGTTACGATTATGATGTGTGCAATTCCGAGATCATCCTCACCCGCCTGACGGTGAAGGAGGGGCGTATCGTGCTGCCAGATGGGATGAGTTACAAGTTTTTGGTTCTGCCGGAATCCGCCACCATGCCGTTGGAGGTCCTTGCCAAGTTGAAGGAACTTGTCGCCGCTGGTATGACGCTCGTCGGGCCGAAACCGGAAGCAGCGCCCGGGTTGACTGGGTATCCGCACTGCGATGAGCAGGTGAAAGCCATGGCGGCGGAGTTATGGGGGAACTGCGATGGCAAGACAGTTAGGGAGCACGCCTTCGGGAAAGGTCGTGTGGTTTGGGGAATCACGCCGCGGGAAGTACTTGCCCAGGCGGGAGTGAAGCCTGATTTCACAGTTGTCGGTGAGCCGGGTGCATTTTTGGACTGGATCCATCGCAGCGTCAACGGAACAGAGATATACTTTGTGGTGAACCGGCAGAACCGTGCGGAGAAGGCAGTTTGCACATTCCGGGTCAGCGGCAAGCAACCGGAACTCTGGGATCCAGTGAGCGGCCAGGCGCGGGTGCTTCAGCAGTGCAAGGTCGCCGAAGACGGAAGGATGGAATTGCCTCTGCAATTTGAGCCCTATCAGAGCGGGTTCGTCGTGTTCAGGAAGAAGGTTGAAGAGGTAACGGCGGGTGGGGATAAGAATTTCCAGGAATGGTTGCCGGTGATGGAGTTGACCGGGGCGTGGGAGGTGGCGTTTGACCCAAGGTGGGGCGGACCTGACAAGATTGTGTTTGATAAACTGGACGATTGGACAAAGAGGCCGGAGGATACGATCAAGTATTTCTCTGGTGCCGCCACCTATCGTAAAGTCATCGATTTTCAGCAATCAAAAACCGAAAATCTAAAATCCAGAATTTTTCTCGCCCTCGGGGAGGTAAGAGATGTGGCCCGCGTCCGGCTCAACGGCAAAGATTTCGGAGTGGTCTGGTGTGCGCCGTGGCGGGTGGATGTCACGGAAGCCATCAAGCCTGGCGCGAATGCCCTGGAGATTGAAGTCATCAATCTCTGGCCTAACCGATTGATTGGCGATGGCAAGTTGCCGCCGGAAAAACGTCTCACGCAGACAAATATAGACGGATTTTACAGTGGTGAGCACAATCTTCTTCCCTCCGGCCTGCTGGGTCCTGTGCGGCTGATGAAGACGGAGTGAGTTTGAAATAGTCAACATGAAAGGCCCCACATGCTGAGTTCAGAGCATTGACAGGCCGGATGCAGATGACTACTTTGGGGCCACATGACCCATTTTCTCGATCCCCGCAGTGATATGGTGTTCAAACGGATTTTCGGTGAGCATCCGGAGATTCTGCGCGAATTTCTCAACGGGGTGTTGCCCTTCGAGAACGAGAGCGAGTTCATCGTGTCGCTCGAATATCTTCCCGGTGAGCAGGTGCCGGATATCCCGCTGATCAAAAACTCGATCGTGGACGTGCGCTGCAAGGATGCTTCTGGCCGACAATTCATCGTGGAGATGCAGATGGCCTGGACCAACGCATTTTTGCAACGGGTCCTGTTCAATGCCAGCAAGGCTTATGTGCGCCAATTGGAAAAAGGCGAGCGCTACGAAATGCTCTGCCCGGT
>CAIQXC010000565.1 GCA_903875675.1 Akkermansiaceae bacterium | reverse complement strand
GTTTCACATTGTACTGGTCACTCCTGAGATTCCTCACAACGCTGGGGCCGCCGGACGTTTGGCTCTGGCCACAGGTTCCACCCTGCATCTCGTCCATCCCCTCGGGTTTTCCCTCGACGACAAATACGTCAGGCGCACCGGTCTGGATTATTGGGCCCAGGTGGATCTGCGCTTTTGGGATTCATACAATGAATTGCAAGCAGCTGCCGATCCCGCCGCGCGCTTTTGGCTACTGAGTACCAAGGCACCGCGTTCGCCTTGGCAGGCAGCCTTCAAGCCAGGGGATTATCTGGTGTTTGGCTGTGAAACTCGAGGCCTGCCCGAACCCCTGCTGGCCGCCGCCGCCGAGCACACCCTGTGCATCCCAATGCGGCCCGGTGGCACCCGCAGCCTCAATCTGGCCACCGCCGTGGCCATCGTCCTCTACGAAGCCATCCGCCAGCAAAACCCCGATTGGTGATCAACCCGTGCCCGGGCATCATTCGCATCTCCCCCGCTTTTTTTCCCATGCCCATCTTCGCCGACACTTGCCAACGCCTGCTCCGCCGCTGCCTGAGGTGGTTGGCGCTCGGCTGTTTGGGGCTTGCCATCGCACTCGCATTGCTCACCGGTTGCCAAAGCCGCCTCATTTATTTCCCACACTCCTATCCCGCGGGCCGGGCTGGCAATTGGGTGGCAGAGGCACAGGGCAAGGTGATCGATTTCACCACCGAGCAGGGCCACCAGCGTGCGTTTTTGCAAGGCAAGCGGGACCATCCGCGCAACCTCTGGCTCGTCTGTGGTGGCAATGGCTCACTTGCCCTCGATTGGTCAGCCTGGCTGTTTGTCCACGCCCCGCGTGAGGACGCCTGGCTGCTGGTCGATTTCCCCGGATATGGCGAGTGCCAGGGCTCGCCGAGTCCCGCCACCATCCGCGACACGTTCAACCACTTGGTGCCGCTAGCCCTGCAGGAATTCGGCTGGTCGCCTGCTGCGGACTCATCCCGACTCCGCGTTTTCGGCCACAGTCTTGGGGCTGCCGCCTGTTTGATTGCCGCTGCGGACCATCACATCCAGCGCGGCGTGCTGCTCGCCCCGTTCACCAGCACCATGGACATGAGTCGCCGAGTGACGGGCCTGCCACTCGGGTTTCTCGTCTGGCACCGCTTCGACAACTCCGCCAGACTGGCAGATTTGGCCAATCATGGCCCGGGACGTTTCCTGATCCTCCATGGCAGCTGCGACGAGGTCATCCCTGTTGCCATGAGCCACCAACTTGCCAATCGCTTCCCTGCCTTGGTCGAATTCCGGAAAATCGCCGGGGGGATGCATAACACGATCCAAGACACAAACGCCACCGACTTGGCCCTCGCCCTCGCCGAGGCCGGGCAGCCCTAGACGTCCCGCTATGCTCAGAACTCAGTGTTCGAACTCGAAAGCGCCACAGAGCCGAGCAAGTTCAATTCCCTGAAATTGGCGTCAAACTCAGGACCTGCGAAAAAAATATTTCTGTCTTGATAGAGGCGTGTCTATGACCGCCGATGACCCTGAATCGCCAATGAACCCGTCGCCTCGACTAGGGGCATCTCATGCACATCGGCGGTCACAGACACGCCGCTACAAGACGCCTCATGAATCAAGAATCACCGAATTTGCAATGAACCGCAACTTCGGCACCAGAACGGGTTTGGCGACTTCCTTTTTTGTCTCACACGAAGGCACGGAGGGGTTTGGAATTTTTTAGTCATGGTATTCCCTCCTCTTCTTCGTGGCTTCGTGCCTTCGTGTGCGATTCTTTTTGAAACTCCGGGAATCCGACTTGCTCGCGCCGTTGTCGAATATGAGGTCGAACACTGAGTTCTGAGGTTAGCACGGCCGCCTACAGCCGACACTTAGGGATTCCGACTGGCTCGCACCTTCATCAAAAACGAGGTCGTTTACATCGTTTACTGGGTTCTGTACACAGACTGCGGCAAATCTTTGGCAGGTGCGGCAGGTGCGGCGGGCACCCCGCGGAAGTGACCAGCTGGGGGCAATCGCTCGCCTTTCATCGCTAACGATAACGCAGCTAGATGACTGCCCCGGCCGAGAGCCCCGCCATAGAGGACCACGCTTCGAGGGCCGACGTTGGCCCCTTCCTCGAGGTGGACGATGCCGCATTTCATGATGCGGTCTTCGAACAAGTGGGTTTGCAAGACGGCGACTTCCCCCACCTCGCAATGGTCGTCGAGGTGCACCAAGTCGAACTCAGTGATGAAGCTCGTGTCCGAAAATACTTGGTGGCCGATGTGACATCCGAAGCCGCGCATGCAAATTGACCACCACGGGGTACCGGTGAGCCAATCGACGAGTGCTGGCACGGCAATGGCTTCATACCAGCCGGTGATCCATTGGGTGCGCCAAACAAAGTGAGTCCACACTGCCGCCACGCGAGGCCGGTAGCGGCCGATGACCAACCATTTGGCAAGCATGCAGAAGAGAACCAGCGCGAGTTGCAGGAGGAGATATACAAATGTTAGACATATTCCACCTATGAGCCAGCCGCCCAGCCACGAGATGGCGGCATGGAACCAGACGACATAGGAGATGGTTAGCACGGTGGGTGGACCCAGGATGCGCAAAACATCGCAGGCGCTGCGGCCGACCAAGCGCCACCATGCCGGATGAAATGTGAGAGCATCGGCGGCCTCGAGGGTCTCACGGCCGGGCAGATCGAATGCCGGCACTCCGAGGCAATCGCGGGTCACCTCGGGGGTCGGCGGGCACGAATAGACGCCGAGCAACACGCCGTCGTGAAGGGTGAACCCGGATGGCAAAACCGCGCCGTTGCCGACAAATGAGCGGTTGCCTACAACGGTGGGAGACATGCGCATTTCACCGCAGGCATGGCTGGCAACGCCCACTGCCGCGAGGTCGGCCACGAAGCATTCGTCACCTAAACTCAATTGCGTGGGATCAAAGTGGCTGAGCGTCGAGATTTCCGAGTTGCGACCCACACGCATACCTAGCAGGCGCAGCCAGGGTGCCGTGAATATCGTGTCGTAAAGCGGATAGACCAGCGTTTGATGCAACTCAATGGCCCGGTCTGCAAGCCACTTGCGGCGGTAATCCTGCCCATCTAACGGGATAGCCAGAGCCATCGGGCGGCGCAGGGCAAGGCGCACGGTGAGCGCTACTAACCATGAGAGGGTGACTACGGAGGCGAGCGCCATGATGGGTGCCAGCCACAGGTTTGATAGGGCCAGCCCGCCCTCCACCAGCCAGAACAGCGAGAGCGGCCACATCGCAGCGGAAGGCAGCAGCATCAAGCAGAACAGCCCCCACGCGCTCGCCGACGGGTGGCGTCCCGGCGCGGATGGTGGCGCTTCCCGCGCAGGGCTGGCAGGATTGCCGACATGCACCCAGGCCGCTTTTGTGATATCTCCGGCAAACAGGGCAGAGAGCGGGGCGAGCACGGCCGCGGCAGGCAGGACCGCCCCGGCTTGCAGCACGGCACCACAGCCGATGCAGGCGTCCGGCCCGACGGTGACTGCGGCCAAGAGGAGCCAGCCGCGCTCGATGCGATAAGGGATGAGGCCGGCGTTGGCGTCGATGTGGACGCGCGGGCCGATGTCTAGCAATTCCGGTACTGCCAGGTAATGACTGGCGATCACGCCGTGTTCGCCGATGGTGGCACCGAGTGAGCGGAGGTAGGCGGGCCACCAGCGGTGCCCGGCGAAAAGCAAGCCGGCCGGGGAGGTTTGCATGAGTTTGCGTTTCAGCCAGAACTTGAAATACATCCAGCCCCACAGCGGATAGCGGCCGGGTTTCAGCGGGCCTAGCAGCAAATTTGCCAGATAGGGCAACAACAATCCTTGAGCCATGGTCCACAGCGGCAGCACCGCACCCCAGAGGCAAAACATGACCAGAGGCGAAAGCACCTGGCTGAAGCTGATGAGTGCTAAAGCCGGTAAAATGAATACCATCGTCACCGCCATCAGCACGCCCAGTTGGGCGATTCCGCAGAGCCAGCGATTGCGATTGGGAGCGGCCTCGGCGGAGTACGGTGCCTCGGGAGCCGGGACAGTTCGGGGGCTGCAAAAGGCGGCGAATTCGCTGAGGATTGGCAGTCGATAGAGGTCGCTGACTGCCAGATGGTTGACACCGAATTCCGAGCGGACGGTGGAGACGACCCTGGCAGCACTCAGCGAGTGGCCGCCCAAATCATTGAAAAAATGACTGCCGCTGGGCACGGCATCGAGGCCGAGAACCCTTGCCCAGACGCCACGAATGCGCTCGCCGAGAGTGTCCAGCGCTTCGTCCCGGTCAAGGGGAGCGACGACCCGCAGGCGCTTTCCGCTAGGGGGCGGCAGGCTCCGCCGGTCGGTCTTGCCGTTGGTCAACTCCGGCCACACCGTTAGCACATCTAGCAGCGAAGGCAGCATCGCCGAGGATAAGTTTTGAGCGAGTTTGAGCGTGAGTCCCTCGCGCCATTCCGAGCCGTCGAGGTAACCGGAGCGCAGCGCGACGTAGGCCGCCAATTCCCCGGTTTGTCCCTCGGGGCACCAGACAAGCACCGCCGCCCGTTCGATGGCGGGATCGGAGAGCAGGACGGATTCGATTTCACCTGGCTCGATGCGTTGGCCGCGCAGTTTGATTTGATCGTCGGCCCGCCCGAAGTAGAGGAAGCGGCCATCGGGCAGGCGGCTAACCAGATCGCCGCTGCGGTATAACAAACCCGGGCCGTCGGGATCACTAACAAAGCTCTGCTCGGTTTGCTCTGGGCGGTTGAGGTAGCCGCGGGCCACTCCGCTGCCGGCGATGCATAACTCGCCCGTCGCTCCGTCGGGCAGCAGGTTCATATTGGCATCGCGCACCGACAAGCGCAGGTGTGGCAGGGCGTGACCGAGGGTGACGGGTTGGTTGCGGTGAAGCTCGCCGATGGTTGCACTGACGGTGATCTCGGTCGGACCATAGGCGTTGAGCATGCGGATGCCCGGCTGTGCCCAGCGATTGGCCAGCTCGGCGGGACAGGCCTCGCCACTCACCACCAATTGCCGCAATTGAGCCCACGGCTTGCCCAATGTCGCCAGCACCGTCGGCACCGCACACAGCACCGTGATCCGCTCGGCACGCAGCAATTCGTCAAGCTCTTCAGCCACCGGCTGCGGCGTCCGCTCACTGGCAATCAAGGTGGCTCCGGCCGCCCACGCCGGCCAGATTTCCTCGATCGCAAAATCAAAGCTGAGACTCACACCTTGATAGACGCGGTCGTTGGCCCCGACGTGATAGACCGGCAGTGCGGCCTCGAGAAACGCGCAAATGTTCCCCTGTGAGATGGGCACGCCTTTGGGCCGGCCGCTGCTGCCGGACGTGTAGAGGACGTAGCATTCTTGCTCCGGGTCGATTGGCGATGGCGGGGGTTGTTCCGCGCTGGCGGCCGTGGCTGCGGCCAGCTCGGCCAGCCCCCAGCAGGGGCCGCTCCACTCGACGGGACGCTCGCCAACGATCAGGTCGAGGGCGGCATCTTCGGCGAGCCAGCGCCGCCGAGCCGCCGGAAGCAGCGGTTCGATGGG
>CAIQXC010000564.1 GCA_903875675.1 Akkermansiaceae bacterium | reverse complement strand
TTGGTGAAGGATTTTAAAACTTCCTTTCGCCGACAGATGTTGCGTGCGGTTGGCGGGGTGTCCATCTGCATCCAGCCTGGCGAGGTTTATGGGTTGATCGGGCCCAATGGGTCGGGCAAATCCACCACCATGAAGGCGCTGCTCGGCTTGGTGGCCCCTACGTCCGGCCGTTGCGCGATTTTCGGACAAGATTCGCTGCGGGTCGATTCGCGGTGCGAGGTGGGATTTTTGCCGGAGAACCCATACTTTTACAAGCATCTGAGTGGTGCGGAAACCCTTCGGTTTTACGGCAAATTGTGCGGCATGCGCGGCCGGATTTTAGAAGACCGGGTGAGCGAATTGCTGGCGCTGGTGGATTTGGAAAATGCGCGGGACCGGCGGCTCGGAGGTTATTCCAAGGGCATGTTGCAACGCATCGGCCTGGCACAGGCGTTGGTGCAGGACCCGCGCCTGCTCATTCTCGACGAGCCCACGGCCGGGGTTGATCCGATTGGCTCGCGGCAGATTCGCGATTTGATTTTCAAGTTGCGCGAGCGGGGCATCACGGTATTTCTATGTTCTCATTTGCTAGAGCAGGTGCAGGAGGTATGCGACCGGGTGGGGATTATTTTCCAAGGAAAAATGGTGAAGGAAGGTCGTTTGGAGGACTTGATAGCGATTGAGGATCAAACGGAGATCATCCTGCGCGATGCCAGCCCGGAACTCATCGCCCGCATCACAGCGCTGGTGGCCGCCAACCCGGAGACCGAGTTGGTGCGCAGCGGCAAGCCGCGCACGACCTTGGAACGGCTGTTCCTGCGCGAAACCCAAAGAGACGCACCATGAGTGAGACACCCGTTAGTCCCACCCGTTCCGCCTCCGGTTCACATGCCGGGCGCATCTCGGTGATCGCCACCCACACGTTCACCCAACTGGTGAGGATGAAGGTGTTTTACTTTCTAGCGGTGTTTGCGGTCATCACCATCGGCAGCAATTTCTTCGATCTGCCGCAACACGCCGGTCCGGAAGCCGCCGGCACCAACATCCTCAACTCGATCAAGAGTTGGTCGGTGGGTACCATGACCTTGTTTTCGGTGGTGTTCGCGATCGTGGCCACCGCCCTGCTGCTGCCCAAAGATGTGGAGGACCGCACGCTCTATACGATTCTCGCCAAGCCAGTGCCGCGCCTCGATTACCTGGCTGGAAAATTGTTAGGTGTTATATTACTGGTGTTTGTATCGCTGGCGCTGATGGATGGGTTGATGACAGCGGTGCTGCAAATCCGCTGTTCCATGATTCTGAGCGCGCAGATGGAATTGGCTCATTCCCGCGGGTGGTCGGCGGCTGAGATCGCTTCGCTGCGCAACGATATTGTCAGCCAGGGGCCTAACGTCTCGCTGCAAGCTGCGGTGTTTGTTGTGTTTCTGCGTGCCTCGATCATGGCGTCGCTGGCGTTGCTTGTTTCGACCTTTTCCACAAGCACCCTGTTTACCAGCATCATCAGCTTCATGATTTATTTCATCGGCCACTTCCAAGCGGATGCACGCGGCGTGTTCCTCGAAGCAGGGGCCGGCTGGGTGACCCGGGCGATTGCGCTGTTAGTAGCGCTGGTGTTGCCGGATTTCCATCTTTTCAATGAATTTGATGCGGTCATCCAAGGCCAGGTATTTCCGCTCATGCTGTTGGGAGAAATCACCGGCATCGGGTTGTTCTACGCGGTTTTCTATGTGATCGCGTCTTGGTTCATTTTTGCAGAAAAGGAATTCTAATTTGTGAAACACTGGCGAAGACCGTTGATTGTGTTAGCCGCCACGCTGCTGGTCGGAGCGGTGCGTCTGCCGTTGGAGGCCGCGCTCACTGACGAGTTACGTGGTGCCGGATTGCTGGCTGCGCCGCTGGCCGTGGGCACCCGCGAAAAACTCGGGCAGACCAGCGCCACCGTCGCGCTGGGTGGTTTGCGCACGCTGGTGGCCACCTTTCTCAACCTGCGGGCCTTCACGTTTTTCACTGAAGCCCGCTGGGATGATGTTGCCGACACCTTTGACACGATTGTCGAATTGGCCCCGCAAACCATTTACTATTGGGAAACCGGAGCCTCGCATCAGGCGTACAATGCCTCGGCCTACTACCTGAACGATTCGGACCTGCCGCCGTTGCGTCGCGACGCGGCTTGGCGAGCGGCGGTGCTCAAGGGCCGGGCGTTTCTCGAGCGCGGCATCCGTAACAACCCAGGCAACCCCAAACTCAACGCTTATCTGGGCTACCTCCTCATCGATCACAACAAATTCCGCGCGTTTCGCGACCCCGACGCCACGTTCCTAGCGGCCGCGCAGGCGTATCAAACTGCCGCCGATGCGCCTGATTCACTGCCATTTTTGCGCCGCTTCCAACTTTACGCAATGGCTCGGGTTGCCGGGCAGCAGGCTGAGGCGCTCTCTCTTGCCCGCCAGCTCTATCAAGATCAAGGCAACCGCACGCCGACCTTGCGGTGTGTCTATTTTGCCCTCGAAATGGGTGCCTATCCGATGCTTTTCGATCCTGAAAGTTTAGCGATCGGCCTGTTCGGTTCTGCGGAAAAGGCCTACGCGACTCTCTCCAATTATTGGTTGCGTGCCAATGATCGGTTGCCCGTTCATGGGGTGGCAGAAGCAATCAGTGCCTTGGAAGTACAACTCGGGATTGCCGCAGAGAAGAGTGTCTTTCTGCTGCATCCGGTGCAAGACGCCGAGGACGAATGAAGCCGGGGTAGCCGCCATGATGATCTGCGCATGAGATATTTCCGGTTCATCCCACTGGCGGAGCGTTTCCACCGACGCGCGGCTTGGGCGGCGGCGTTAATCAGTGACGAACCGATGCATCATCCCTCCTGCCTGTCGCTCAAGCTGTTGCTAGTAGCCGCCGTGCTCACTGCCTGCAACAAAAAGCCAAGCGCTGTGCCCGCCGCCACCGCCCCAGCGACGCATGCCGAAGCTCCTGCTGCGGGCCTGTCCATGGCCCGCCAGCTTGCCGCCGCCCGCTTGGAGGTGGCTAACACCTGCATGGAAAAGCACGCGCAGGATGAGGCGTTGGCGCTGTTGGTAGCCGCCTGCCAGGCCGATCCGACGTTCACGGCAGCCTCGGTGGTTTTGGGCAAGCTGCTAGCGGAAACCGTCTGGAATATCCCGGTCACCGCCATCCAGCATCAGTTGCCGGTGGAGCAGTTGGCGTTTGTCGCACCCGCGTCGCTGTGGGTCAGTCTTGCCGAGACCGCGCCGAATGGTTTCAACACCACCGTGTTGTGGGATACCGAGGCATTGAAAATCCAGAGTGTCCTTTTTCCCGTCCGAGCATCAGCAACCCACAACCTCGTCGTCGCCCAAAACCCGCACTCGATCGTCATTCAGCGCGGCAGTGGCGAGAGAGCCGTCACATTGCTCTGCAACGCCAGCTCGTTGCTCCCCATCTGCGACCTCGGTCCGTTGCCGCCAAATTTGACTTCGGAATCGGTCGTTGTGACCTCCGCCAATGGCTTGCTCATCGCCCATCCGGGGTCGGCTTCGGCCAGCGATGCACAAATGATTTGGCGGATTCGCGATGCCGCCACCGGTGAAGTGGTCAATGCCTCGGAACCGCGCGGGGCTGAGGCCGCCCGCCCGCTTGCCGCCCAGCTTGATTCCCAGCGCTTGCGTGTGCTCCACGCGGATGGCTCGTTGCTGGAACTCCCCGTCTCGCCGGTGGAGCCCGTCCGCTATGGCCCAGCGGCCGTCCCGCTGGCCCTGTCCCATGCTCAGTTCAGCCCGGAGGGCAGCCGATTTTTTGGGTTGGTCGATCAAGGGCCTGAGCATCCCCCCTGCCAGAGGATATATCAAATCAGCGGGGTCCAGGGAGAGAGCGGGCCGCAGATTGAAGGCGTGACGGCTTCCAGCATCCCGGACCGGGCTCTCTTGCCGGGCTGGGTAGTGGGCTTGCCTTGGAGCGGCCAGGGCTCGGTGTGGAGTGGGTTGTTGCGGGACCACGGCAATCCGGACGAGCCGTCGCCCATCCGGATTCAGGGCTGCGATCTGAGGTTTTCCGGCTCTCATCGGGTTCCCGTACACGCCGAATCGCCCATCACTGCGGTGGCGTTCGGCCCTGACATCGCCATCATCGGCAGTGCCAATGGCGACGTGGTGATGCATCGGTTCCTGCCACTTCCGAGTGCCAGTCCCGCCCCGCAAGTGGCCGCGCCTATCGATTTTTCGCGGCTGGCTGTGTTCGCCGAAATCCTCTCGGGTGTTCGTTTCAATGAGCTTAGCTCAAGTTTCCTCCGCCTTTCCGCCCAACAACGGATTGCCTTGCTCGAATCCCTCGGTCCGCAGCAGGCGGCCGGCTTTATTCCCGGGCTTGATTTCACTGCCACCCTCGCCGGCCTGAAAACGCTCACACCCCGCCAAGCGCCCGCCGCCGCTATGCAGCCAATCTGGGATCGTCTCATACGCTCTGATTCGACGGCCCAAGCCTGGCCCCGCTTGTTGGAGTTAGCCCGCCCCTTGGCCGACACTCGCTGGCACCAGGATCTTAGCGAGGAAGCGGCGCGTCGCGCGACCCCGCAGCCGCCCGCCCGAGACGGTGACGCATCGCCGTGGCAGGCACAGCGGCACCTACGGGACGCCTTCGCGCGTGGCGATGGAACCGCCATCCAGCAGGAAATTCAGGCAGCGGGCAGCCACGGGCCGGGCGCTGCCACCGCGTTGGAGTTGGCGATGAATGGCGACTCGGCGGAGTGGATCGAAGCCTGTTTGAGTGCCGCCAACGGTTTGCCGCCGCTGTTGCGCACCTTGGGGCTTTCGCGCATCGCTTGGTTGCAACAGCGCCGTGCCGATGCCATCTCACTGTGGCCGGATGTCTTCCCAAGCTTCGAAAAAACCCGACTCACCGAGGATTGGGACGGCTGGGAACAGGCGGATTTCTCTCCTTGCTATCAAGCCCATCTGCAAGTGCTCAAGGGCGAACTGGCGGCTTATGAGTTGGCCGAAGGTGCCAGCGCGCCGCAACGCGCCGCAGTCGCCCAACACTTGCTCGATCCCGCCGCCCGCTCCATCATCGGCCGCAGGCGCCTAGCCGTTTTCTCCCTCAACACCGCCCTCGCCCTAGCCGATTTTCCCGAAGACTCAGCCGCCACCTTCCAACTCGCCAGCTTGGCCCGCGCCCTCGGAGCACAGCCCGAACCCTGCCTCCGCGCCGAAGCTCTCTCCCTCACCCGCCTCGGCGATTATGAAAACGCCCATCCGCGGTGGATTACCTTGCTCACCGAGCACCCCGTGGCCACCCATCTGTCCAACGACTACGCCGAAGCCGCCTACACCGCCTTTGAAAATTCCGAAGCCGACCAGGCCATCGAGATTCTGGCCACCGGTATCAATCATTTTCCTAACGACCCTAGCTTCGCCATGCGCGCCGGCTGGATCGCCCTGCTCACCGGCAACGGTGCCCGGGCCTATCAATTCCTGCTGGCCGGCCTGCGCGTCGGGTACCCGGCCGACAAACTCGAGAACGCCACCCTGCTACTCGCCGTGGCAGCCGCTCAGGCCGGTTTTCCCGAGGATGCCGCCACTCACTTTCAAAACTTGCTGGATCTCGCCCCGTTGTGGGCGCAGGCCGCCACCGTCGATGCCCTGGAGTGGCCTGACGAACTCAAGGCCACCCTGCGCGAATTGTCCCAGTCCCAATAATAAGCCGCGTGCTCGGCATCAGCCCTGCTGACTGGCCATGAGAGCTTCGATTTCGTCGGCTTCGATCGGGATGTTGCCCATCAGGTCGAAGTTGCTGTCTTTGCCGATAAGCACATCGTTTTCGAGACGCACGGCGAGGCCTTCCTCGCGGATGTAGATGCCGGGTTCGATGGTGAAAACCATCCCTTCGGCAAACACCTCGTGCGGCGGAAACACGTCATGCACGTCCAACCCGAGATGGTGGGAAGTACTATGCATGAAGTACTTCTTAAGCAGCGGTTTGTCCGGCCCCTGTGCTCTGGCGGCCTCGGCGTCGATCAGGCCCAAGCCGATGAGCTCGCGTTCCATCAGCTCGACGGTTAGCTGCTGATATTCGAGCGGGCGGATGCCGGGGCGCAGGACTTCGTTAGAGCCACGCACCACGCGCAGCACGGCGTCGTACACCTGGCGTTGGCGCGGGGTAAAGCGGCCGTTGACGGGCACGGTGCGGGTGAGGTCCGAGTTCCAACCGGCATACTCGGCGGCCACGTCCATCAGGACCAGCTCACCATCCCGGCAAATTTTATCATTTTCGACGTAGTGCAGGACGCAGGCGCTTTTACCTGAGCCGATGATGGGTCCGTAGGCGAAGCCCCGCGACCCGCGACGGATGAATTCATGGATGAATTCGGCCTCGATTTCCCACTCGCCGACGCCGGGTTTGATGAAGCCGAGGACGCGGCGGAAGCCGGCTTCGGTGATATCGCAGGCTTTTTGCAGAAGCTCGATTTCCAAAGGATCCTTGGTGATGCGCAAGCGATTCATCGCCTGGGCCAATCGCTCATAGCGGTGCAACGGGTAGCGCCGCTGGCATTCCTTGATGAAACGCGCATTGGCCGTCTCCACCGCCACACTGGCACGCAAATGCTCGTTGGTTAGCAGATAAATGTGGTCGGCCTGCGGCACCAACCGGTGCAGCAAGGAATCGAATGAAGCACTCCATTCCACCCGCTCAACGCCGCTGGAGGCCCGGGCAGCTTCCTTGGTGAGCTTGTCACCTTCCCAGATGGCGATCAATTCGCTGGTTTCTTTGACGAAGAGCAGTTCGCGATCTTTGGGATCCACTGCATCGGGCATCATCACCAGCACGGTGTCTTCCTGGTCCACCCCGGTCAGATAGAACAGGTCGGTGTTTTGTTTGAAGGCCATCGTGCCATCCGCGTTGGTCGGCAAAATGTCGTTGGCCCGAAGAATCACAATGCTGTTAGGTTTGAGCAGACTGCGCAGACGCTCGCGATTGCGGATAAAAAACTGGGAGTCGATAGGTTCGTAACGCACGCCGTCGAGTGGAAACCATTTGTCGGAGGCGGGCAATCCTCATTTTGTCAAAATAAGCGAAACCGCATAAATTTGGCATACAAGACGTGCGAATGCGGGGAAGGGCATGCCTACCAACGTCTGAGCAGCTTGCCGCCCAACCACAACAAGCTCAGGCCGATGGCTGCGCCGCTGGCGTCAATGACCACGTCGGAGATCAGTCCGGTGCGGCCGGGGACAAAGGTTTGATGGAATTCATCACTGGCCGCGTAGATTGTTACCAGCAGCATGGCCAGACCGGCTTGTGACCACTGCCAAGGGGGGTGGCAATCGGCGCTGGCGTGACGGATCGCTCGCCACAGCAGCAGGCCAAACACCCCGAATTCCGTGAGGTGGCCGCATTTACGGAACCAGACATGGAAATGCTCGATGCGGACGTCCGCCATGTGTGGAAACAGCCAGTGCATCAAGGGCACAAACATTCTCGACGAATGCTTGGCTGAGCCGGCATCGCTCGAAGCCGAGAAAATCACCAGCATCCAGAGCAGGGGTAGCAGCCAGTCGAATAGTGTCCTGCAGGAAATGCGCATGCCTCAGGTAAACCGCCTTGGTTCATGCTGGCAACTCCGAAATCAAACGATAAAATCCGCCTGCCCGGCAGGCGGTCGTACATGGATTTTTGCGGCTTCAGACGCAATAATCATCGATTTTCAAAAAAAAACCTTGCCTAGGAGGTACGGGCATGTTGATCTCCCCGCCCGCCCACAACGGCGGAACAACTCCACATTTCCCCAAACGGCCATGGCCTACGCAGTGATCAAAACCGGCGGCAAACAATACCGCATCCAACAAGGCGAAAGATTCGACGTCGAAAAGCTCGACGCCGAAGTCGATTCTGAAATCCAGTTCAACGACGTCCTGATCGTGGGCAAGGGGGATAGCGTGAAAATCGGCGCTCCCACCGTGGCAGGTGCCTCAGTGACCGCCAAAGTCATCAATCAATACCGCGGGCCGAAGGGTGTGGCGTTCAAGTTCAAGCGCCGCAAGGGGTTTCACAAGACCAAGGGTTTTCGTCGTCACCTCACCACTCTGGAGATCACCTCCATCGCCGGTTAATCATCCTCACTCCCACCCCCTCCTACCATGGCCCATAAAAAAGGACAAGGCTCCGTCAAGAACGGTCGCGATTCCCGCAGCAAACGACTCGGCCTCAAAAAATCTGGCGGTCAGGCTGTCATTGCAGGCAACATCATCATTCGCCAGCGTGGCACCAAGGTGCATCCCGGCGTTGGCGTCGGCATGGGCCGCGACCACACGCTCTTTGCGCTGGTCGATGGCAAGGTGCTCTTCGACCGCGATGGGCGCCGCGTCAATATCGCCGTGCCAAGCGGTGCCAGCGCGAACTAACGAGTTCTCAGGTTTTCTTCCCTAACCGCACTTCTCATTGAGGGTTGCGGTTTTGTCATGGTCGGGCATGAGTCACATCGGCTGACTGCGTAGGCTATCAGCCGTTCATCAGGCGGAGGGCCCAAGCGACGAGGGCGGCGACGGCGACGAGCAGGGAGAGCAGGAGGCAGGCGCTGCGGGTTTGGGTTTTGAGCAGATTGCGGGTGGCGGCGCGGGTGGTCAAATCCTCCTCATGGCGTTTGAGGCGGGAGATTTCGCCGACCCTCCGGAGAGGGGGCATGGTATTGTCGCGGTCGAGTTTTTCGCGGGCGAGGCGCT
Organism: Akkermansiaceae bacterium; assembly: GCA_903875675.1. Classification (GTDB taxonomy): domain Bacteria; phylum Verrucomicrobiota; class Verrucomicrobiia; order Verrucomicrobiales; family Akkermansiaceae; genus Luteolibacter. Next base: position 5,503 of record CAIQXC010000564.1, on the reverse strand, counting down.
TGGGAGCTTCGCGTGCTTGTTCCAATTCCTTGGCGAGGCGCAGGGCTTCTTGCTCGCAATGTTTGAGTTCGAGCTCCTCTTGCAGCAGGGATGGCGTGCTCATGGCAGAGAGAGTTATTTAAGCAGATAGATGACGAGGGCGGCGGTCCCCAGCACACATATCGGCAGGTTGAAAGCGAGGCCGTTGCGCAGGTTGAGGAGGAAGTCCGAGCTTTGGGCCGAGTGGCTGCGGGTGCGGCTGCGTTTTGATGACGGGCGGCCAAAGATGGCACCGCTGCGGCCGCCTTCAAAGTGGGTGGCCGCTTGGTCGTATTCGTCACTGGCGATGTCCACGGCCAGGATCGAACGTTCGAGTTTGTCGGAGAGGTTGTCGCGGGTCCAGCTTTCCGGATTGATCTTTTCGAGTTTGTCCAAATGGGAGACGAAGCAAGCGCGGCATTGTTCCAGATCTTCGGTTTCCTGGCGGATTTCGTAGAGTTCGCGTTCGATGAGGGTCACCGCCGAGCTGAGTTTTTCCGAGAGTTCCACCTGTTGCGAAAGGAACGTGCGCTTGCGGGCGGTGAGCTCCTCCAGCACACGCTTTTTTTGTTCCAATTCCTCGCGTTGCACTTGGATGCGCTCCAATTCGTCCTGCGCCGCCTTGAGCTTTGAATCGTAATCCTCCACCACAGCTGGTCCCGATCGCGTCGGCATTTCCATCTGGGTCGAACGCATCTTGATATGGTGGGTGTGGTCGCTGGGGGCTGGCATGGCGGGCGAGCGGGGGAAGTGGCGCTACGCCTGAAAAATTAGTCAAACCGATTTGCTTTGGCGAGCAAAATATTCGGGACATGTTTATTATTCATTATTTCAGTGCTATCAGGCGCGGCCCGTTTCTCAGTGGAAATTGCGGAGAGGGCAAGCATTGGCTTGCCAGGGTGGCGGGTGCTGTCTAGGGTAACGCCGCCGTGCCGACACCAGCCTTATTAGCCCTTGAAGACGGACGTTGTTTTACAGGAACAGCCTTCGGAGCGAGTGGATCCACCACCGGTGAAATCTGCTTTAACACCTCCATGACCGGATATCAGGAGGTCATCACCGATCCTTCGTATCGCGGTCAAATCGTCGCCATGACCTACCCACAGATCGGCAATTACGGGGTCAATCCCGAGGACGCCGAATCCGCCGCAGCGCACATCCGGGCGTTCGTCATCGGCGAATTGTGCGAAGTTCCGTCTAACTGGCGCTCCACTCAATCACTGGCCGACTACCTGGCCGCACAGCGGGTTTTGGGTATTGAAGGCATCGACACCCGGGCGCTGACCAAGCACTTGCGCTCACTCGGGGCGATGCGGGCTTGTGTGACCACGGAATTGGACCGCGAGGCGGCGATTGCCGCGGCACAAGCGTCGCCGTCGATGGCGGGGATGGACTACGTGAAGGAGGTTTCCACGCCGCTAGGATACCACTGGGAAGAGGAAAGCCGGCGCTGGCGCCTGCCCAACGCGTCCACCGGGGAAACCACCAACTATGGTGAGTTGCCGCCGTTGCGCCACCGCATCGTGGCGTACGATTTTGGCCTGAAGTTCAACATTTTGCGCCGCCTGAGACAGGCGGGTTTTGCGGTGGATGTGGTGAATTTCCGGACCACCGCCGCCGAGGTTTTGGCGAAAAATCCTGACGGGGTATTTCTATCCAACGGTCCCGGTGATCCTGCGGCGCTCGGTTACATTCATCACGAAGTGCGCCAATTGCTCGGCAAAGTGCCGATTTTTGGCATTTGCCTGGGCAATCAGATCCTCGCCCACGCATTTGGCGGTACGACTTTCAAACTCAAGTTCGGCCACCGAGGCGGCAACCAACCGGTCAAGGATCTGCGCAGCGGCAAAGTCGCCATCACTGCCCAAAACCACGGCTTTTCCGTCGATCCTGACTCGCTGCCACCGGAAATCGAAGTCACCCACGTCAATCTTAACGATGGCACTGTCGAGGGCATGCGCCACCGCGAACTGCCAGTCTTCAGCGTCCAGTACCACCCCGAGGCCGCGCCCGGTCCGCATGATGCATCGTATTTTTTCCAAGAATTCGCCGAGCTGATCCATGTCAATAAGCTCTAAGCACAGATGAGAGACAAGACTGCAAGACAGGAGACGCAAGAGAAGATGGCCGACGCTATGCGTTGCTCTTTTTCAGGTCTGGTGCCTCCTTCCCCGTTTAGAGTTTAAAATTTACTATTTAGCACCAGAATTTCACTTCATGAACACCATCATCGCAGGGCTCCAGTGGGGAGACGAAGGTAAAGGCAAAATCGTCGATTATTTAACAGAATCGGCGGATCTTGTCATCCGCAGCCAAGGCGGCAACAACGCCGGCCATACGGTCATCACTAACGGTGCCAAGTACATCCTCCACCTCCTGCCCTCCGGCATTTTGTGGGACAAGAAAGTGAACGTGATCGGCAACGGGGTGGTCATCGATCCAGTGGGTCTGGTTGAGGAGATCCGGCGGGTCGAATCGCAGGGGGTGGCCATCACCCCGGAAAAGTTGCTCATCTCAGACCGTGCCCACGTCGTGCTGCCAATCCACAAGGAACTCGACGCCGCCCGCGAAGCCGCCTTGGGTTCGCACAAAATCGGCACCACCAAGCGCGGTATCGGCCCCACCTACGCCGATAAAATCAACCGCTGTGGCCTGCGGGTGGCCGATTTTAACGATCTGGCATTTGTCACTGAGCGAATCACCAAGCGGGTCGCCGAGGCTAACGAAATTCTCGTCCGCTATGATCTGCCAACCTACGAGGCGGCGGCGGTGTGCGCTGAGGTGTTGAGCGCCTTTGAGCGCCTCCGGCCTCACGTGACCAACACCATTCCCGTGCTCCATACCGCTTGGAAAGCCGGGCAAACCTTGCTGTTTGAAGGAGCCCAGGGCACCCTGCTCGATGTGGATTTCGGCACCTATCCGTTTGTTACCTCCTCTAACACCACCGCCGGGGGTGCCTGCACCGGCTCCGGTTTGCCGCCCATGGCCATCCAGCGCGTCATCGGCGTCTGCAAGGCCTACACCACCCGCGTCGGGTCCGGCCCGTTCCCCACCGCCGATGAGGGGCTCTCCGACTACCTCCACGGCCTTGGCCGAGAATTCGGTGCCACCACTGGCCGCCCTCGTGGCTGCGGCTGGCTCGACACCGTGCTGTTGCGCTTCGCCTGCATGGTCAACGGAGTCACCGGCCTGGCCGTCACCAACCTCGACGGCCTCGATGCCTACCAGACGTTGCAAATTTGTACCGCTTATGACATTGACGGCCACTTCCACCCGCTTCCCCCTGCCGAGCGGGATGCCTGGGACCGTGCCGTGCCGGTCTATGAATCACTGCCCGGGTGGAATTGCGACACCACTGGCTGTACCCGCTTCGCCGACCTGCCGGGCCAAGCTCAAGCCTATCTCGCCCGTCTCGCCGAACTCTGCGATGCTCCCATCGCCTTCGTCGGCGTCGGCCCGGATCGCGCCCAAACGCTCGCCGTCTAACGTCCCGGCACCTGTCATCGATTTTCCAACCGCTCTCCCTGCTAAAAACCAAGCCCCGTGTCCGAATTTCCAACCATTCCGCGTCACATCGCCGTCATCATGGATGGCAACGGGCGCTGGGCCAAGGAACGTGGCCTGCCGCGCCGCGAAGGCCACCGAGCCGGTGCCGAATCGGTGCGCGAAATCATGGAGGCCTGCAAGGAACTGGGGGTCGAGTACCTAACGCTTTTTGCGTTTTCGTCGGAAAATTGGAGTCGTCCTGCGGCCGAGGTGCATGCCCTGATGGCTTTGCTCGAGCGTTTTTTGCGTGAAAAAGCCAAGGATTTGGACCGGCAAGACGTCCGTTTGCTGGCTATTGGGCAACTTGACCGGTTGCCAGCCAAGACTCGAACGCTGTTGGATTCGATCATCGCCCGCACGGCCTCTCACAGTTCCATGACGATGGTGCTGGCCCTTTCGTACGGGGCTCGCGAGGAAATCGTGGCCGCCGCCCGCTCGCTGGCCACCGATACTGCGGCCGGCCGCTTGTTGCCCGAGGCGATCGATGCCGAGCTGTTTTCCTCGCGGTTGCAAACCACCGGCATCCCCGATCCAGATCTACTCATCCGTACCTCCGGCGAAATGCGCATCTCCAATTTCCTCCTCTGGCAAATCAGTTACGCCGAAATCGTCATCGTTAAAAAAAATTGGCCGGATTTCCGTGAAGGCGACCTCTTTGAAGCCGTCGAGGAATATCAGCGCCGCCACCGCCGCTTCGGCGCCCTGTGACGTCTCAATCGCTGCGAGAAGCCACGAAAAGTGACCTCAGCAGCATGGACAAAGATAAAGGATTTGATCTAACGACACGACGCCATTGACTTTTCAATGGGCTCCTGGCGGTTTACCGTGCGACCCTGCTGATGCGCAGTTCGTCGATGGCACCGGCAAAGTTTCCAAGTTCCAGCAACCAATCATCGTCGCGGCCGGTTTCGAAGGATACGGTGGTGGAAGCGATCAGCTTCCCATCGACTTCCAATGATATGAGATTGTCTTTGGTGCGGGTGATTTTGAAGGTGTGCCACACTCCGGGTGCGATGCCTGTGTCCCATCCGGTATGACTGAAGATGGCATAGTTACCAGCCAGCAAGACGGGCTTTGCCGGCAACAGCCATTTGTCTTGGATGAATCCCAACGAACTGTCCCAGTGTTGATACATTCGTAGGATGTCGTAGCTGTCATGCCCCCATGCGAGGAAAGCGGTGGGGAAGATCCGGGCCTCAATACACAGATCATGGGTAGCTTGAGAGACTTCCGAATTGGGAATCGTTACGGTGAGGTTGTCCCCGAGGTTGGCAAAGGCTGCGCAACCGCCAGATGGATGCGTCATCCATGTCGGATCAACTAACAGGCTCGTGTTGCCGGCAACTGTCAGATGATGGTTGTTGCCGCTGCTGTCTTGGAAATCGCCATCGAAGTGATAGAGAGCGATGGTGTCCGCGTCATTGATGAATCCTTCCGGGGCCGGGCGGGGATGGATGGTCCGGCTGATGCGAACCTCATCAATGTCGGCGTCAATATCTCCGATGCTAAAGGTCCAATCGTTGATACGTCCGTAGTCATTGGGCACTAGAGCACTGGCAACTTCGATGTCATTGATTTTGAGACTGATATTGCCAACGGTATCCTGTGCCACTGTAATTTTTTGCCATTGGTTCAGAGTGACGGCGGATGTCCATTGACTGTTCGTGAAGATAGTGGTTTGACCGCTCCGAAGCATGGGGGTCTGCGGTGTCAGCCATTTGTCTTGGAGAATACCCATCGAGCTGTCCCAAGATTGTTCCAGCCAAAGGATTCTGCCGACGTCATGGCCCCAGGCTTTGTAGGCACGCGGGTAGATCCAGGCTTCGATGGCGAGCCCCTGCGGCGTATCCCCGGGTGCTACCCATTCGTCTGGTATCACGGTGGTTAGACTGTCGCCGAAATCATGAAATCGTGCGGCTTGGCCGGCCGGGGAGCCATC
>CAIQXC010000563.1 GCA_903875675.1 Akkermansiaceae bacterium | reverse complement strand
TCTAACATTCATCCCCACCCCCGCCCTCGCCGACGGCCCCGGTCGGATCTACACCAAACCCCTAACCACCGATACCGGCGCCATCACCGCCAAGGTGCACGGCGCGGCGTTGACCCACGCGCTGGCCGTCGAGCGCGACCGCAGCCGCGTCTATCTGGCCACGCTGGATGCCGACGGCGCGGGCTTCCGGTTTGCCAACCTGCCGGTGGGCCGCTTCGATCTGGTGCTTGTGACCAAGGACCACCGCGCGCTCGAAGGCCTGGCCCTCGGCGCGCAAGCGGCGTTGCCGGCGGAGCGCGCCAAACACCTCGACGACGGCGTGGCCAAGGCGGATTCGTTTTTCAACCGCCGCATCCTCCACCGCTGCGGCGTCGCCGACGGCGTCGCGCTGGTGTTGGTCGAGCGGCTGCGCGACGGCCAGATTTTGCGCGGCTCGGGCGAGGACATCAACGCCGGGTTGCGCCGCTTGGAAATTGTCGAGTTGCACGAGGCCGCCGACGAATGGCAAATGGTGCGCACCCGCCACCTTTACCGGGAGGAAACCCCGCGCCAGCCCGGCATCCCGTTTCTCAGCCACCGGCACGTTCCCGCTCTCGGCGGCCTGCGCCTCGCCACCACCCCGCGCGACCTCGGAACCCTTGATCTAACTCATTAACACCAGCCATACCAAAGAGATGAGCCACCCGAAATGTTTGAAAATCATCGCCGGCAAATACAAGGACAGCAGCATCCCGCTGACGTACTCGCCGCTGACCATCGGCCGCTCCGATGACAACAGCGTCGTGCTCGCGCCGGAAACCGCCGCCTCGCGCCACCATGCCGAGTTCGCCGAAGATGGCGGCGCCTGGGCGGTGCGCGACCTCGGCAGCTTGAACGGAACCTATGTCAATGGCGAGCGCATCGAGTGGCCGCGCCTGTTGCACCTCGGCGACAAAATCAAAATCGCCAGTGAAATGATGGTCTTTGAGGAGGATGCAGGCGACGCCTCCGGGGGCGTTGGCCCGACCATTGCTAGGAATTTGATTGCTAGGAATTTGCTTTTGAGGTGAGGGCCGTTGCAGGAGACGGAGGCCGGACCGGAGGGCGGGGAAAAAGGGGGCCAAAAGGCCGGAACATTTAGCGAACCGAGTCAAGGGCAAGGCTCCAAACGGCGGATTTGGGCAAGGGATAGTGGTTTGCGGTGGGATTCATAGGGAAACTCCTCAACGCGAAAAATACTTATCCTGTCCGCTTTGCCAAGGAATTTCGTTGGGAAATTCTTGCAGCGGCTTTTGTTTGGGCCTCCTTCGGGGTCAGGTGTATTCCAAGACCAGGATGCGGCCATCGAACTCAATGATTGGGAAGTCTGGGCCGGCGACGGTCACTTCATGGAGCACGCCACCCACGACCCTCGCAACGAAAAGGACCCATACGCCCCGGTCGGTGCCATCTATAAACTCGACACCCGCACCGGGTGGGCCGAATTCCTCGACCTGATCCAACCCATCGCCATCTGCATCACCCGCAACCTGCTCCATCTCTTCAAGGTCACCCTCAAAACCGAGGAAGCCATTGAGGACACCAAGGTCATCGACGCCTATCATAAGGATCTGGACCGGCGCGAGGCCAATGCTCAAAAAGCCGGCC
>CAIQXC010000562.1 GCA_903875675.1 Akkermansiaceae bacterium | reverse complement strand
TTCATTTTCTTGTCTTGAGCGCAGCGGTCTTCTGTCTTGAGCGCAGCGATCTTCTGTCTTCACGTTAGATCGTTGGCAGTAACGGAGGTTTGCTCGCGCGAACCAAGCAGGCGGGCCTGCCGCACGACCTGGGTCGGAGTGGAATCAAAGCGGAAGCTGTGACAATTGGGGCAGATGTCAGTGGCACCGCCAACGATCGAGTTGCAGCCTTCACACACCTTGTATGCTGCTGGATTAGCGGCAATCTTGGCGGCGGCTTCGGCCCGCGTGGTGGGAGGTTTAGGGGCAGGCATGGCTGGATGAAAAAAGCGGCACCGGGAAGCCGGTCCGCTTGTTTCAAGGCATCTGGTGAGCCTGAAATCAGGCGAGCACGGCCAAGGCCTTGGCAGTCTTGCGTTTTAGATTGGCGGCCTTGTTCGGGTGGATGAGGTTGCGTTTGGCAGCCTTGTCCACGGCCGAGGCGAAGATGCTGGCGGCGCTTACGGCGGCCGGTTGATCGCCCGCAGCGACGGCAGCGAGAGTCTTGCGGCGCAGCGTCTTCATGCGGGTTTTTTCCGATCGATTGCGTTCGGTGCGGACTTCAGTTTGACGGACGCGCTTGAGGGCGGATTTCGTGTTGGCCATGGTATTGGGGGAGAGTTTGCCGGGCTTCGAGACGGCGAGCAGCGGAAGGTACTGACTCGCATCATCCTGTCAAGCCCAGGTTTCGTGGATTTTTCAGGATCGGCGTTTGGTGGGTATCGGGCTCGGCGTCGGTGGCTGCGGTTTGGCGGAGGTGCCGGCTTGCGCGGAAGTAGCGGCTTTGGCTGCAGTGGCAATTTTGGTCTCGCCGCTGCCTTTGGCAGCAGCTTGAGCGGCGGCAGCCTTGTCGGCATCGGCGTCTCGGGCGGACGCAATGGAGCTGTTGACGACGAACACATCGGCGCCGAGGCCGACGCGGTTGTAAAGATCGATGACATCACGGCCCCCCATGCGAATGCAGCCATAGGAGGCGGGAGTGCCTAGGCAGCGCTCTTCGGCGGTGCCGTGGATGTAGATGCAGCGGGCAAAGGCATGGCGGTTGGCCGCTTCGGTGCCGCGCAGCCACAGGATGCGGCTGACGATCGGGTCGCGGCCGGGGGCATCGGGGCGGATGACTTCGCCGGTGAGTTGGCGTCGTTTGAACACGGCTCCGGCGGGGGCGTTGTCGCCGATTTTGCGGCTCACTTCCATGCGGCCGAGGGGGGTGCAGTAGCTGCCGTTTCGATCGCCGATGCCAAATTTGGAAGTGGAAATTTTGTAGGACTTGATCGGTTTGCCATGGCACACCAGCAACAGGCGCTGGTCGCGGACACTGACGATCATTTTGTGGGCACCGTCTTTGTCGTTGCAGCCGCAACTGGTGAAGACGCACGCGACTGCCAAGGCGCAACCTGCCAAAAGCAGGCGGCGGAACGGAAAGCCGGAGCGGTGGCCGGAATTAGGGTTTATCGCGGAACGAGGCGTCACTGGAGAGGATGGGCGCGGCGGCAGGGAGCATGAGGGCGAGGGAAGACAGCGAGGTGTAGAAGAAGCCCACCGGGAAGGGCAAAAGCAGGATGGCCGATGCCCAGCGGCCCTGCATGGTGGCCTCGGCGACGACGAAGAGGAAGAAGAATCCGAAGAGCAGCTCGACGAATGGGGTGAGGGTTTTCATCGCCTTGTAGCTGCTGTTTCTCCAATCTTGGCGATTGGCTTGGCCGATGCCGTATTTGGGAGTGCGAACAAAGCCCGACTGATGATTGCAGAGAGCCTCAATGACGGCTTTGGCATTGCTGATGGACATGCCGATGCCCAGTGCGAGGAGCAGCGGCAGATAGGGGATTTCCTTCCACCACGAACCGGGCCGCAACGCTTTTTGCGATACCAAATAGAAAAGAACCACCGATACCGAGGAGAAAAAGAAAATCGGCACGTTGACGATGTAGTAGCCGTATTTGCCGAAGTCCGGCTGGCAATGCTGGTTCGGATAGATCAGGAAGCACAGGCAGATGAGCATCAAGTAGGCAAAATTGGACGTCAGGTGGGCCGTGGCCTCCATTTTGATGAACAAGGGCACATCGGCCTTCCAGATGGCGGGGAGGACTTTTTTGCACACCTGGATGGAGCCCTTGGTCCAGCGGTGTTGTTGGCTCTTGAAGCCGTCCATATCCACCGGCAGTTCAGCGGGGGTTTCCACGTCATTGAGGAAAATGAAGCGCCAGCCCTTGAGTTGGGCGCGGTAGCTGAGGTCCATGTCCTCGGTGAGTGTGTCGTGCTCCCAGCCGCCGGCGTCGGTGATGCAGGATTTACGCCAAATGCCACCGGTGCCGTTGAAGGTAAAAAAGCGGCCCGACCGATTGCGGGCAGTTTGCTCAAGCTCGAGATGACCATCGAGGAACATCGCCTGGATCCGAGTGAGCACATTGTAGGTGCGGTTGAGGTGGCCCCAGCGGGTTTGGATCAGCCCGATGCGCTCATCCGTGAAATAGTGAACGGTCTTCTGCAGCAGGTCCGGATTTGGGACAAAGTCCGCATCAAGAATGAGCAGATACTCGCCCTTGGCCGTCTTGGTGCCATTTTCCAGTGCGCCGGCCTTGTAGCCAGTGC
>CAIQXC010000561.1 GCA_903875675.1 Akkermansiaceae bacterium | reverse complement strand
CGCGTTGGATCACGGGGTTCGGCAGGATGCCAAACCCAGCCGGCAGGATGCCGGCGCTCCCCGCCATCGCTTTGCGATTTATCTGGTGCCTTGTCCTGATACCTTTTGATTGATGATGTTATCCTCGGGTCACGTTCACGCTGACGGTGCCGTGGGGCGTGAACTTGATGGCATTGCCGACCAAATTGAGCAGGATTTGGCGGAGTCGGGTTGGGTCCCGCAAAGGCAGCGTGGCACGTCCGGAGAGATGTCACAGCGGAGGGCGAGGCCCTTTTTGTCAGCTTGCGGGGCGAACAGGCACGCAAGGTTCTTGAGCAGCGCCGCAAGGTCGAAGTCCACGGACTCCAAGTCGAGCTTGCCGGCCTCGATTTTGGAAAAATCCAAGATATCATTGATGACGCTCAGGAGGGCTTCGGCGCTGGTCTGGACGATTTCGACACGCTCGCGCTGGGCGGGGGGCAGAGGATTATCTAACAACTGTATAGTCATCCCGATGATGCCGTTCATCGGGGGGCGGATCTCATGGCTCATGGTAGCCAAAAACTGCAACTTCGCCGTATTCGCCTGATCGGCCAGTTGCTTGGCGTGCCGCAACTCCTCTTCGGCCTGCTTTTGTTCCGTGATGTCGCTGTGGGTCCCCACCATCCGAGTGGCGTTCCCATGAGAATCCCGGCCTACCACTTTTCCGCGCGTCGATATCCAGACCCACTCACCGGATTTCGACTTCATCCGGATATCGGTCGTGTAGCGATTGCCCGTTTCAATGCTCTGCTGCAACTCTCCTTCGAGCCGGTCGAGGTCTTCCCGCTGGACCAATGCACGCCATGATTCGTAGTTGGCGGGAAATTCCCCGACGTCATATCCGAGAAGTGTGTAATATTTCGGGCTGAAATAAGCGGTTCCGGTCAACATGTTCCAATCCCAAAGGCCATCGTTCACCGCCTCAAGAGTCAGTGCAAAACGCTCTTCGCTCGCGCTCAGCATCATCGACGTCCGTTTCTGCCGGGTGATGTTGTCGTGGATAACGACGATATATGTCTTTTTGCCGTTCGAAAAGCGCGTGACGTTAGCTAGAAACCATCGTTGCTCGCCGGGTGAGTGGCAGGCGTATTCCATACTGAATTGATCCTGCCGGCCCTCGATCACGGCGCAAAACCCGACTGCGAAGTCGTTGGGCTCGGAGGTTTCATCCTCAACATTTTTGCTCCACGCCTCAAAATAATTCGTACCTTCGCAAACGGTGGCCTCATTCCCGAAGTTGGCCCGGGCAAAGTCCCGCCAGGATCGGTTGACCGATATGACGATCCCGTTCTCATCGAGGATGACCAAGCTGCCCGAGAGGGCATTGATCGTCTCCTGTGCAAACTGCTCGCTTTCCAACAACTCGCGGCTGCGCTCGGCCACCAGGCGCTCCAATCTTGTGTGCTCTTGGAGCCGCTCTTTGAGCCTGATGACAAATGCAGTGGTAAGTACCAGACCGATGATGGCACTCCACCAAGTGGCACGCAGCGGGTGCAAGCGGATAAACCCGGGGCCGGCCAGGGCTCCCACGGTGAAGGCCTTGCCAAAGGCCAACACGGGGCGTGTGATGGCTAGGTTGGCTCCAGTCGGATACGCCGCATCCCATTCCTTCGCCAAAATCTCAGGGGCCTCATCGTCATGCACGAGCGCTATCTCCAGATAAGCAGAATCGTCCTGCGCCACTCGCTGCAGCAAGCGATCCAACGGTAGCGTGGCCACCGCAAAGCCCCGAAAACGCGGCACTTCCCCGGCGTCGTGGACGGGCTGAAAAATCACCAACATCCTGCCCTCGTGACCTTCTTGCACCATCGTGACAGGCTTGGAACTGGTGCTCAGGCCGCTGCGGGCCGCCGCCTCCAGTGCCTCGTGGCACCCGGGTTCAGAGCCGAGGTCATAGCCCAAAACGGGACTGCTGCCGGTCATCGGAGCCACCTGCTGGATAGGGAAGAACACGTTGCGACCGCTGGCCGGCACCCGCCGCCCTTGCTCGTCTTTCTGCCAAATTTCAAAATCCTTGTCTCCTGCGGCGCGGACCCGCGCCTCGAACGCGGCCTTGTCTGCGGCAGGCACCGCAGGCACCAACTCCCAACCACGGACCGCCGAGTTTCTCGCTAGATAGGTGCTGAATATTTGAAGCTCTTTGGAATCAAGTACCTCATGACTCTTGTAAAAATTCGCCAGTCCTTCGAGTTCATTGCGCTGGATGGATAGCAAGTGGTCGGCTACCACCTCGGTCCGACCCGCCACCAACTGCGAAAAATCCTCCTGGCGGTTGCGCATTTCCTGACGGTGTGCCATCCAACTGAGGCCGATGGTGAGAGCCAGGCCGGCGGCGCTGGCCAACACCAATTCCAGATTGCGCAACCAAAACGGCGCTGTGGCGCTGCGGCGGGCACGCCAGGCAAGAACGAGCGCGCCGCCCCCTTGGAGAGCGGCCAGTGCCAACGTGAGCAACCCAAATGGCAGCGCGGCTCGCAGCAATTTCCGGTTCCAGTCGCGGGCATTCATGCTCATGCCCAGCACGGCGCGCAGTCCCTTGGAATGAGCATTGGTAAGGGGAACCATCCCGGAGATCCAGTTGCCGCGCTCGTCGGCCAGCGGCCCCTCGACAAACGCCATGCCGGTGTCAAACGCCCCTTTCAACGGATCACTCACTGAGGCGTACGCTTGGCCCGGCTGCGCCGGGTACTCTGTTCCCACATCCACAAAATAACAAACCGGCGCACTCGGCGGCTCGGCGGCACCGCGCTCTTCTTGCCGACCAATCAGATAGATCAAGCGGCATTGCGGGTACCCCGAGCGGATCGCGGCAAACCCGTCTTTGAGCCGCTGGTACTGCGGACTTTCCAAATCGGCCTGGCTGCCAGTAAGCTCATTCAGGTCTCCAATATCCAAGGTGTTCGCCAACAACTGCGTCTGATCTAGCAGATCTCCCCGCATCTCATGGTCCGCCTGCGCCACGGCCCACCACACAGCTCCCGCGCCCGAAGCCAATATCGCCAGCAGCAACACAACCGATTTAAAGCTGTAAGACATGGGTTGGATCGTTAGTTATTTCCGTTAGGAAAATCGGGAAGGATAAACCATAGG
>CAIQXC010000560.1 GCA_903875675.1 Akkermansiaceae bacterium | reverse complement strand
CACATGCCGGTACCCGGCTTGGTCCACCGCTATCCCGACCGGGTATTGTTCTTGGTGACCGACCGCTGTGCGTCCTATTGCCGGTACTGCACCCGTTCGCGGGTGGTTTCCGGGGTGGGCGAGCAACATCTCGAAACCCAGTGGGAAGCGGCTTTCAAGTACCTCGAACGCACGCCGCAGGTGCGCGACGTGTTGCTCTCCGGTGGCGACCCGTTGATATTTTCCGACGAGCGCTTGGAGCGCATCCTCAGTCGTTTGCGGGCCATTCCGCACATTGAGTTTCTGCGCATCGGCACGCGCATCCCGATTTTCATGCCTCAGCGTATCACCCCGGAATTGTGTGCCATGCTGAAAAAGTACCATCCCTTGTTCGTATCGATTCACACCAATCATCCGCGTGAGTTGACCTCCGAGGTCCGCGATGCCCTCGGTCGCTTGGCCGATGCCGGCATTCCTCTGGGCAATCAGTCGGTGTTGCTGCGAGGCGTCAACGACTCAGTGGAGGTCCAGAAAGCCCTGGTCCACAAATTGCTGATGTGCCGCGTCCGCCCCTACTACCTCTACCAATGCGATCTGATCAACGGTTCCTCCCACCTGCGCACGCCGGTGGCTGATGGCATTGCCGTCATCGAGGGCCTGCGCGGCCACACCACCGGCTACGCCATCCCTCAATTTGTGATTGATGGCCCCGGCGGCGGCGGCAAAATCCCGCTTAACCCGCAATACATCATCGACAGCACCCCCGGCAAGGTCACCTTGCGCAACTACGAGGGCGCGGTGTTTGACTACCCGGATCCTTCGCCCATGCCGCCTGCCGTGCTCAAGCACCTCCACCAGCAAAGCCAGCAACCCCAGGGCGTGTGAAATCCACTCACAAACGCAGCGCCGGAATCCTGCTTCCCGCGTTTTCACCGCGACGCAAGGGCGACCTCGGCATCGGCGATACCCTGGCCCTGCGCGAGTGGGTCGATTGGGCCGCCGAACATCACGTCGGCTTCCTCCAATTGCTGCCGATCAACGAAAACGGCATCGAGGAATGCCCCTACAGCGCGCTTTCGTCCATCGCCTTGGATCCGATCTATCTGGCTATCGAAGCCACCGAAATCCCCGGCCTCTCCACCGCAGATGTTGTCACCGCACGCATCGACCTCGCCGACGTATGCACCGCACGCCTCGTCAATTACCCCGCCGTTCGGCTGGCTAAACGAACGTTGTTAGAGCTGGCATGGTCGCGTTTTGAAGAAGCCGCGCCTGCCCTGCGCGAGGAATTGGAGTATTTTGTCCACGCCGAAGTCGGCTGGTTGGACGACTACTGCCTGTTTCGCTGGCTAATGGAATGCCACGGCGAAACCCTCACCTGGAGCCAGTGGCCCGCATCCTGCCAAACTCCGGAAAAAGCCCGCGCTTTCCTCGACCGCCAGCGTACCCTCGATGCTCCAGCCGTTGCTTACCGGCTCGGATATTATGCCTTCGTCCAGTGGCTGTGCTTCCGCCAGTGGCGGGCTCTGCGTGCCCACGCCGACAGCTGCGGGGTCAAGTTGATGGGTGATGTGCCCATCGGCGTGAGTTGGCATTCCAGCGATGCGTTTTTCGCCCGCGATTCATTCTACCTCGATTGGTGGGGAGGCTCGCCACCTGAAAGCATGTTTGTTCACGACCGCTTCCTTCAGCAGTGGGGGCAAAACTGGGGCATTCCGCTGTATCGGTGGGACGAGATGGAGGCCCACGGATTCCCATGGTGGAAGCAACGCATCCACAGTCTCACCGAGATTTTCTGCATCTTCCGCATCGATCACATCCTCGGTTTCTACCGCATCTACGCCTTCCCGTGGCGGCCAGATCGCAATCCCGATTTCGCCAACCTCAACCCCGATGAGGCCGCCGCCCTCACCGGTGGCCGCCTGCCGCGCTGGTTCATGCGTCCCGACGACACGGCCGAAAACCGAGCCGCCAATTGCCACGATGGCGACCAGCGCTTGCACGCCATCGTTGAGGCGGCCGGAGCCAATGAAATTGTCGCCGAGGACCTCGGCTGGGTGCCGGATTACGTGAGGCCGCACCTCGCCAAGTTAGGCATCGCGGGGTTTCGCATCCCGCACTGGGATTGCAACGAGTACGGTCACCCGCTGCCCGGCCATCTGTTTCCCGAATGCAGCTTCGCCACTTATTCGACCCACGATCACGACCCGCTCGGTGCCGTTTGGAATGCCTGTCGTGCCGCTACCAACCTTCACAACGGCCATTACTCCAACAAAGAGGAGGCAGATGCCGCCCGCAACGCCAACCAGGCATTGCGCATTCTGGCCGAATTTGCCGACGTCCCCATTCCTGGCAACGGCCAGTGGCCGCGCTTCACCGAGGGCATCCAATGGCGCTTCATCAAGGTACTCTTCGCCTCCACTTCCCGCTACGTCGCCCTGGGGGTCACTGAACTCTTCGGCCTGGAAGACCGTATCAACTGCCCTGGCACCAGCGGCTCTCACAACTGGAGCTTTCGCCTGCCTTGGACACTCGCGCAAATCCGCGCCGACCCTGCTCTCGCCTCCACCTGCACCAAGCTTGCCTCCATCATTGGCATCACCCGTAGGTAGAGGCGCGAGCCTAAGCGGTGTCGCCCTCCCCTTGCCACCGCACTTCATCCCTGCGCAGATCAGGCGCGGTCAAAGTCTCAGAACTCAGTGTTTGACCTCGCTTTCGACAACGGACCGAGTAAGTCGGATTCCCTAACTGTCGGCTGTGGCCAGAAGCGCAATGCCTCAAAGAAATGTTACCATGCGAGCAGCAACCGCCGGGTGGGCGGATAGAGTTGGAGAGTAAGTCGCCGCATGACTCATCTGAAAAATTGTGAAAAGCCTCAAATTTCAAGCATTGATAATCAACGGATTACAGCGACTTACT
>CAIQXC010000559.1 GCA_903875675.1 Akkermansiaceae bacterium | reverse complement strand
TTTGACCATGCCGACTGGGCGGATGCCCACTTTGAGTACGATGGCGCGAAGCCCGAGGCGGTGTCACCGATGGAGTTTGGTCCCCCAAACCTCATCCCGGCCGGGCAGGGTTTGCAAACGGCACGACCGGCTGCATTGCCGTTAGAGATCAGCCTGCCCGGTGCGATCAGCGACTATGTCGCCGTTTTGTCCAGCGGCGAAGCCCATCAGGAATATGTGCTCAAAGCCATTCCTCTCGCTGGCGAGGGTTACCGCTTTGAGCAGAAGGCCGGCCGCAGCGGCTCCGGGCTCAAGCCGTGGATCATGCTGCGCAGCATGACCACCGGCAAGGGGGTTGCCGCCATGCTCGGCTACAGTAGCAATTGGCTCATCGAGGTCAAGTCCCAGGGCGACAAAACCCTGCTGCGCATGGACTCGGTGCCCTCAGGTCTCAAGCCCTTCACCACGATCAACGGGTTGCCTTTGCCCGGCGCACTGGTCGCCGACTTCGCCGGTGAATGGGACAACGGTGCCATCCCTATCACCCGCTTCATTCGCGCCAACCTCTTGAAAAATCAGGGCGAAAACTGGCCACCGGTCCAGTGGAACACCTGGTATGATGACCTCGGCTATCCGACCCAGAAAAGCGTCGCCGCCGGGGCCAAGGTGGCAGCTGAGATGGGTTGCGAAATGGTCGTGGTGGATGCCGGTTGGTATGGCGGCAAGGGTCACTGGGAAAATCTTTGCGGCGATTGGGTTCCTAACAAGGAACGTTTCCCCGATGGTCTCGAACCCGCCGTCAAGGACGTGCGCGGCCTCGGCCTGAAGTTCGGCCTCTGGACCGAGATTGAGAGCGCCTCCAAGGATTCACCCGTCGGCATCGAGCATCCCGACTGGCTGCTGCGTGATGGCGACCGGATCGTCTCCGGTCGCTCGGTTCTCGACTTCGGCAAGCCCGAGGTGGTCGCCTGGGCCAAGGCACAGATTGATCGGCTGATGCATGACTATCAGTTGGATTATATCAAGAACGACTTCAATACCGATCTGCCCGTGGACAGCGCCAACCCGAGATATGTCGATGGCGATCCACTCTACAAGCATTACCAGGGGCTCAACGCGTTCTGGACCTATGTTCGAACTACCTATCCGAAACTCATCATCGAAAACTGTTCCAGCGGCTCGCTGCGCCACGATTTGCTCACAGCATCGCAGTCAGCCACGCACTGGGTCTCCGACGAGGTGGGAAACCCGTATAATCTGGCCGCCGTGTTTGGCGCGACCTATCTATTTCCGCCGGAAACTTGCATGCACTGGACCTGCCAACCCGACAGTCGCCCGGGGCAGTTTATGGATCTCGAGGCGCAAATCGCGGCCAACATGATGGGCCACCTCGGTTTCTCCAATAAAATCTATCAGTGGGACGAGGCAACGCGCAAGGCCTGTACCAAACAAATCGCCCTCTATAAGCAAATCCGCCCGGTCATCCGCGTCGCCGACGTCTATCACCTCACGCAGCAGGCCAGCTCGACTTCGCCAAACTCGCTCCAAGCAGCGCTGTATGTCGATCCCGCAGTCGGCGGCAAGGCGGTGCTCTTCGCCTTCCAAGGCGGTGCCGATGCCCTCGATTGCACCCTCAAACTGCGCGGCCTCACCGACAAGCCGTACACTCTGAGCATGCCTGCTGGATTCGGCCCTGATCTAACACTCCAAGGTGCCGATTTGATGCGCCAGGGCCTCAAGCTGAGCTTCCCGCACAAGGGGGCCAGCGCCATCATTCAACTCCAACCATCTGCCAACTAGACGAATTCATACGCCAACACCCACCCATGAAACCGCCTGCTCTCACCGCCGCATTCATTCTCTGCCTCATCTTCGCGTCGGCTTTCGCCCGTGCCCAAGCTGTGCCGGATCCGCAACTCCGCCTGCCCCATGTCTTTGGGGACAACATGGTCCTCCAGGCCGGCACCACGACGCCAGTCTGGGGCTGGGCTCCGGCCGGCCAGCAGGTCACTGTTACCCTCGTTGACCAGAAGGTCTCCGCCACATCCGGCCCCGATGGCAAGTGGAAGCTTGCTTTGTCTAACATAAAGCAGAATGCCGTGCCCTCGGTGCTCGTGGTCAAGTGCGCCGAGAAGTCCATCGAGTGCAAGAATGTTCTCGTCGGGGATGTTTGGTTCGGCGCGGGACAATCCAACATGGATTTTCCGGTGAGCGGGGCGTTGAATGCCCAAAAGTTCATCGCCCAAGCCGAGTGCCCGCAAATCCGCCTGTTCCGCACGGCGATGGATTGGTCCGAGACCCCGCTCGATGACGTCAAGGGCGAATGGCAGGTCTGTTCGCCGCAGACCGTGGCTTCATTCTCGGCCACACTGTATTTCTTCGGCCGAGAAATTTACGACAAGACACACCTGCCGCTGGGGCTGATCGTAAGCGCCGTGGGTGGTCAGCGCATTGAGCCGTTCATTGCCCGCGAGGGGTTTGAGGCCACGCCGGAATTGCTAGATACAGCCTTCAATATTCGCGTGCTCAATCAACGCAAGCACCAATACAGTGAAGACGCGATGGACAAGATCGACAAGATCGAGGCATGGGTGAAGGAGGCCCGCCAGGCCAAGATCGACAAGCAGGCCGTGCCCCTGTTTCCGCCGCTCTACGGCTGGGGCGACCCGCAGCCACCGCACCGGGCCATGATGCTCTTCAATGCCAACATTCGGCCGTTGATCCCTTATGCCATCCGGGGCATCGTCTGGTACCAGGGGGAGGCCAACTGGTTTGAGCAGGAAAGTTATGCTATCAAAATTCGGGCACTTGTGAATGGTTGGCGCGAATGCTGGGGCAACCCCGGCCTGCCGTTCTATTATGTGCAACTGCCTGCCTTCTATCCGCCCGACGACAAGCCCGAGGGCGTGGGCGGCGAGGGATGGCAGAAAATCCGCATGGGCCAACTGCTCGCTCTGCCCATGCTCGGGCACGCCGGCATGACCGTCACCACCGATCTGGGCGATGGCGACCTCCACCCAAAAAACAAGCAGGACTTTGGCCAGCGCCTCGCCCTCTGGGCGTTGCACAATGAGTATGGCCAGAAGGACATCGTTCCCAGCGGTCCCTTGTTCAAGAGCATGAAAATCGACGGCTCATCCATCCGCATCAGCTTCGACTCCGTCGGCAGCGGCCTGATGGTCGGACAAAAGAAACCGTTGGAGCCCGTGCGGGAGGTCAAGGACGGCACCCTCCAGCGGTTCGCGCTGGCCGGCGAAGACCGCCAATGGCACTGGGCGCAGGCGAAAATCGACGGTTCCGAGGTTGTCGTCTCGTGCTCGCAAGTGCCAAAGCCCATGGCCGTCCGCTACGGCTTCACCATGAACCCAAATACCTGCAATCTCTACAACCGCAACGGACTTCCCGCCTCACCGTTCCGCACCGATAACTGGTTCATCGGCTGGGGGAATTACTGATTTGCCATGGCGCGAAAAACCACTATCTATCTCACTTGGCCTTGCAGACCATGCCTGGAGGGCTAAAATGGCTCCCGGACGACTGGAACGCAGACGGCACATAAAGATTAGAATCGTGGCTGTCAATATGTCAGTTTCACCTTACCGAGGAATCCATCATGCCAAACATCAACCCGCTTCGAGCTTGTTCCGCTGGCGTCATCATCTCCACCGTCGCTCTGAAGTATATTGACGCCGTTCTCGTGGCCCCCCCCGATCCTCTTCACGCACTAGCCAGCATCATGGCCATGAAAATGGGCAAGCTACTAAAACCTAAAATGCAATGCACTAGGAGAGAATCGTTGCGTTGTCGCAAACTATTACAAACCACTGTATTAGGAGGACTGCTATCGGCATGCTGGATGCCGTTCGCTCCGGCGGCGGTCAAGTTAGTTGTGGCAGATCTGCACGCTCAGTTGCCGCAGTTCACGGTGCCGGGGTTCGAGCCGGAAATGAAGGCGCTGAACGAGATGCACGCCCTGCATCACGGCGGTGCCTTCAGCGACTGCACGCTGTGGGACGCCTGGCTGCCGCTTGCGACGCTGTGGACAGACGAGAAGGCGCGTGAACGCTATCGCGCCGCCTTTCTCAACCGGCGGATCGACGCAGAGGGCTACGTTGCGACGCAGCAGCACCGGGGGCTGGGGCACAGCGACGGCTGGCCCTTTCCGACGTACCAGCAGAGCGGTGGCGCTGGCTGGCATTTCTCGCTGGCCGACGAGGCCTATGCCGTGGGGATTTTCAAGCAGCCGGCCGTGCTTTCAACCGAGGGCTGGGAAATCGTCGGCGCGGCCGTAGAGGGGATCGACCCGGCGTGCGGGCTGAACCTGCGCGCGACAAGCGATGTGGTGACGGTGACTACGCCGGCGTTTCGCTGCGGCACGGTCGTCGCGCCCTTCGCCCGTATTGAGTGGGCGGCGCGGGGGCTGCCCGTCGCATCGCAACCGTACGTCTGCTGGCAGTTCGAGGGGGAGCCCGGCTGTAACCCCGAGCGGCGGGTGGGCTTTCCGGCGCTGGGCGACGCGGACGGCATGCGCTACGCGAATGTGCCGCTGTGCCGGCATCCGGGTTACGGGGGCGTGCTCACGCGGTACCGTTTCGTCTTCGACAAGGCGGCGGGCGCGCGCCTGACCGTGAAGTCGGTCATCACCGCCATCGACACGCGCCACCCCGGAAACAACGCGGATTACACGCTGGGCTGCGCCGACTATTTCGATTGGACGTGCGATACGGCTTTTCTCAAAGAGGTGCTGCCCAAGCTCCGGCGGGTCATGGACTTCGCGATCCGCGAGTTCGCCCTGCGTGAAGAGAAGTGCGTACGGGTGCCCTGGGTGGGGCATGACGGCCGCTCAGGTCTCGGTCGGGATGCGGCCGGCATGCGCGTCATCAACCTCGGGCTGGGCGTGGGCAACGGCTACTACGACCTTGTGCCTTTCGGCGGGCGAGACGCATACGTGACAGTTCATTATTACGCCGCGCTGATGCGCCTGGCCGCTTTGGAGCAAGCGGTGGAGCGGCACCCGGAGTGGCGTGTTCCTGTCAGCGGAAGGACGTTTTCCCCTGACGAGTTGCGCACGTTTGCAGCAGCAATGCGCGAGCATGCCGGCACCCTGTTCTGGAAATCCGGAGTCGGCAGGTTCGCGGGGTGGCAGGATTTGGCGGGGAGATTCTACGACTACGGTTTCACGTTTGTGAATCTGGAGGCCATCCACTACGGTCTCGCCACGCCGGAGCAGTCACGGAGCATCTTCGAGTGGCTCGATGGCAAGCGCACGATCGAAGGCGACACATCCACAGGCGCGGACATCTACCGCTGGCGTTTCGGCGCGCGCGCCACGACCAAGCGCAACATTGAAACCTATGTCTGGTGCTGGCCCAAGCCGGAGGACATTCCGTGGGGTGGGCAGGTGCAGGACGGCGGCGCGGTGCTGGGCTTCAGCTACTTCGACCTGATGGCGCGGCTGAAGATATACGGCCCCGATGACGCCTGGCTTCGTCTGCGCGAGATCCTCGCCTGGTTCCGCGACGTGCAGGCCGAGGGCGGTTACCGCGCCTACTACGCCAAGCCTGACCGCGGCACCTTGCAGGGCGGCGGGCCGGCGGGCGGGCTGGGCATGGATCAGGAGTTCATGGAGAGCGTGCTCGTGCCGCAGGTCATGCTCTATGGCTTCCTCGGATTCTCCCCGGCCGGCGACACCTACACCGTGAAGCCCCGCCTGCCCAAGGAATGGCCTTCGCTGACCGTCACCGACATACATTTCCGAGATCAGATCCTTGACGTCACGGCGCACGCGGATGGCCGCGTGGAAGTGCGAAGCAAAACAAATGCCGCGCGTGATTGAGATGCCGGGAAACACAATGAAATCAGGGGTTGAAACGGAAAACTGTAAAATGCAAACGAATATGAAATTGAGTATGGTTGCTATAAGACCTGTCCCGATGTTGAGCCTAGGAATAACGATTCTATATCTTTCCGGAACAGGATGGCTTCGGGCGGTCGAGCAGGCCATGCCGGAGCGAGGTGCGGTCTGCACGGTGCCTGCGAGTCGCTGGGAAGACGCGTTTTTGAGCGGCAACGGCCGGATGGGCGTGATGATGTTTGGCCGACCGGCCGATGAAACCATCGTCGTCAACCATTGGCGTTTGTGGATGCCGCAGGGCAGCCGAGAAATCGTGCCTGACCTCGGCAAGTTGCTTCCCGAGATCAAGGACAAAGGCTTGAAGGAAGGTCCGGGAGCGGTGCATGGTTTCATGAGCGCCAAGGCGAGGGAGCAGGGATTCAAATTCGTCCAGACCGATCCCTATCATCCGGCGTTCCTGCTCAATCTCAAGATGTCAGGCCTGTCCGGCGAGATGAAAAATTATTTGATGACGGAGGATTTCCATAGCGGTGAGCTGGCGGTGCGATGGACGGATGATCGCGGTGACTGGGAGCGAAAACTGTTTGTATCGAGGACTGACAATGCCGTCGTCATGTTGGTCACCGGGCCGAAGGGGCAAGTCGGGTTTGAACTCGGAATGGATATCAACCACCCGTTGCTCAAACCGGAGATCAGTGCGGACAATGGTTGGCTGACAAGTCATGTGGTTTACCTGAAGGGCAAGGGCGGCTATGACAATGTGATCCGACTGGTTGCCAATGGCGGCAAGGTCGAGAGCGGAAAAGATAAACTAACGCTAACCGGGTCCGACAGCGCGCTGATCTTCATGCGCGTGGAACCCTGGCGGGCGCCGTTGCCTGAAAGCCTGAGCGAGGCGTGGGATTACTCAGCGAAGAATCCGGCATTCGCTGCCGGGTATAAAACCAATCTGGTGAATGAAACCAAGGTGGCGCTTGCCCAACTCCCGGCGGATTACCCGCTGCTTCTCAAGGCGCATGAAAATGTTCACGGCGAGATGTTTGCGCGCTCCTCACTGGACCTGGCCGGTGGTGCGGACCGCAAGGAAACCTCCGAGAAACTCATGGCGTGTGCGGCGGAAAGTGACAAGATGCCGGCGGCGTTGACGGAGCGCATGTATGATGCCTGCCGATACCTGATCATTTGTTCGTCCGGTGAAGCGGTTCCCAACCTCCAAGGCATCTGGACCGGAACCTGGTCGCCCGCGTGGTCGGGCGATTGGACTATCGACACCAATCTCCAACTGGAAATGAACTCGATGCTTTCGGCAAATCTTCCGGAGATGATGGAGGCGTATTTCCAATTGGTGGAATCGTGGTTGCCGGATTGCCGTTTAAACGCGAAGAAACTTTACGGATGCCGCGGCATGGTGACCAATGCTCGATCGTCTAACACATGCTTGATGCTTCACTGGGTGGATTGGGTGGGTGAGACTTTCATTGCTGGCGGCGGATGGTGCGCACACTACTTCTATGACTATTATCTTCACACGGGTGATATGGACTTTCTGAAAAATCGTTGCGTGCCCCTGCTCAAGGATGTGGCGCTTTTCTATGAAGATATTCTCAGCGGCACGGAAGGGCCAGATGGAAAATACCGTTTCTGGCTTTGCTACAGTCCCGAGTTGGAGCTTGCTCCCAATGCCACCTTTGACATCGCAGTGGCACGCGAGACGTTTGCTAACCTGATCGCCGCTTGCGAGGAGTTGCATATTGAGGCTGATAACATGCCGCGCTGGAGAGCCGTGCTGGCGAAAATGCCGGTCTATCAGATAGGTAGTGACGGAGCGCTGAAGGAATGGTCGTTGGACGGGTCGCAGAACGGGGGCAATTATAACCACCGTCATTACTCGCCGATGTATCCGGTGTTCCAGAGTTACGAGTTTTCCAAGGAATCCACGCCGGAGTTATGGAAAGCCGCAGGCGTGTTTTTAGACAAGAAGGCGGAGCACTGGCTGAAGGGGGCGAATCCAGACAGCAACAACATCACCCATGGAATGATGAACCACGGGCAGAGTGCGGCGCGGCTCGGGCGAGGGGATGTCGTCAACGAGGTGCTCTCACGCATGGCGACCCGAAAATACCTCCTGCCTAGCATGATGATCGCGTATTGGCCGAACCGTGGCGGATTCGGCTTCGACCCCGTGGGAACCATACCAGACATGATCCATAACTCGCTTGTGTTTTCGTGGCAAGGGACACTGGATCTGCTTCCGGCCCTGCCTGCGGCCTGGCCGAAAGGAAACATACGAGGCATTCTCGCACGCGGCCAGATCAAGATCGACGAGTTGTCTTGGGACATTGCCACCGGGAAAATCAGGCTGGCATTGGTCAGCGGCAAGAGTCAGACGATTGCCGTCAGGTTGCCGAAATTATGGGTTATTGAAGAGTTCGGGTGCAAAGGTGCCGCAATCCTTGATTCCGGAGCGGGTGCGAATTCCAGGCAGATTACCCTCGAGGTCGGCAAACCCGTGGTGCTGGAAATCGATTTCCGGATACAGGCAGGGCTTTGATGATCTTATGATTTCATTGCATTGAATCATGATGGACGGCAGACGAATCAATGTCAATCGACAACCAATCGCGCAGACGATGACACTCCCGCAACAAGATCTGCTATATCTTATCCACCAAATCCCTTTTTCCCAGCCATCCGGTCCCGCCATCGACTCTTTCAGCGGCCTTCACCTCAAAGCAATTTCCTCGCAATCATGAAACCGCTACACACATTGACGCTCCTGGCATCTATGAGCATCGCATCGCTCTCCGCTGCCTCTGAGGCTGATTGGGCGACAGTTTCCACTCTATTGGATGCATCCTCAGCCACCTACACCAAGACTTGGGATGACGCCACCTGTAGAACCTTGCAACAAGGCGCGTACTTGGGCAACGGAGATTTCGGAGCACATCTGGGCGGGACGATCCATTCCCTGAAATACTACTTGGGGAAGAACGGCTTTCATGCCGGCAACGACGTGGCCGCTGGACTGTACACGCAGCATATCCTAAATCTTGCCCTATTGACTGTGGAAAGATCATCGGGCACCGAATCGGGAGACGCCTACAGCGTCACTCAGGACCTGAGAAATGCCGAAATCAGGACCCATTGCACCATGGCGGGTTATCCGGTTCAGACCAAGGCATATCTATCCGCTTCCAGCAACTCGCTGGTGTTGGAGTTGTCCACGAACGGCGGCGCCGATGTTCCGCTGCAGGCCACGCTTTCGGTCATCGGCAATGCGTATGTCGCCAAAAGCGCAGGCACGGTGGGCTCGGTGGCATGGGTCACCAAGGAGCCCAACGCGGACGCTGCGCCCTTTTATGTAAAAGGTGCGGTGGCGGCAAAAGTATTGGGCGCAACGACCGTAGAGACAACCGACAACAGCACGTATTCCAGACTTGCCTTTACCCTGCCCGCAAGCGGCTCAACCGTAAAACTCTTCCTCCAAGCCGAACATGAAAAAAACGCGGCCTCGCCTCTTTCTTCCGTGCAGGCCACCGCACGGGACATCTCCGACGCCAGCGTCGCTGAGATATACGCCCGGAACCAAGCGTGGTGGAAAGAGTATTGGCTCCAATCCTATATCAATCTGGGCGATGATGTTCAGAAATACTGGTATAATCATTTGTATATGATTGGTTCCTGCGCACGCAGCGGTAGCGATAACGCTCCCGGGAAAGCCCCTGGACACTGGGGCCCGTGGAACCGTGCCGATGATATGATGTGGTTCAGCAATCTGGGAATGAACTACAACGCGCAAAATCCCTATTACGGCACCTTCTCAGCCAACCACGTCAGCTTGGTCGATCCCTATATTCAGACGATAAAATATTACGCGGAGAAAACCGCCAGAATGAGGGTCGTCAACAGGTGGGTCTCGCCTCAAATCGCAGCTCGCATGCCCGCGAATTGCAGGGGCGTTGAGTTCGAAGGTTCGTTCACCTCCCACGGGACACCATCCGCCCGGGGCGGTTCGTGTGGGGAGGAGGATTGCTGCATGACCACCAACGCGGTATTCGGCATCTTGCCGATTGTGTGGAAATGGAAGTACGGACAAGACCGCGCGTTCCTGGCCGATACTTGCTATCCGTTAATGCGGGAAGTTGCGGATTTCTTCGACGATTACATCGGTAAACCAATAGACGGACGATACGATGTGTACGGTTCAGTCCATGAAGGGGCCGACTGGTTTGCGAGAGACGACATGTTCAGTCTTGGTGCCATTAGATTCCTGTACCGAGAAATCATCGCCGCAAGCATGGAAATCGGCCGCGACACCGACCGAAGGCCTCATTGGCAGGATATCCTTGACAATATGAGCAAGTATCAGCTCCAGGCATGGGAAAAATCGGTAACTTTCAGACCGGACGCAACCCACGATGTGATGGAAGCCTTGACTTTCGGAGGCGGCGCCAGAAATACCGGCCTGATGTTCACGACAACCTTTGATAACATCAGCTACTCGACATTGCCGGCATACAAGATTGCCACCTGTAAAACCCTTGATAAGGGGAATATGTTTTCCCCCCAGCGGTTTTCCGGTTGGCAGGAATCTAACGACTTTGGAATAATGTTCGTTATGGCCGTTAGGGCAGGCTACCCTGCAGACCGTGTCATCAAAGCCATCAAGGGCTGGAAGCCGGAACTCAACGGCATTGTGTCCCAAAAAGCTGGCGGCGGTATCGAGACCGCGGGTATTATTGAGGCGATCAACAATATGCTTTTACAGAGTCATGACGGTGTCATTCGGGTTTTCCCCGACTGGGACAGAAATGTCGATGCCGAGTTCAAGAGGCTTCGGGCGGTGGGAGCGTTCCTTGTCGAGGCGAAATACCGGGCATCAGGGCAGGTGGTGGATTCCGTCAGCATATTCAGCGAAACGGGCCACACCTGCACGGTGCAGAGCCCGTTTGAGGGGGCGTGCATCACCGTGACCCGTGCGGACAATCAACAACCGGTTTCGACCGTTCAAAACGAGGAGGAGTTTACTTTCGGCACGACCGCAGGAGTGACCTATGCCATCACGCGTGCTGAATGCAAACCGGCTCCCGCTGGTGGGCCGGTCATTGCTGCGCATCCCGGAAATTCATCGGTAGTGCTTCCCGCGACGGCCACCTTTACCGTATCGGCCACGGGCACGAGCCTCGGTTATCAGTGGCAGAAAAACCGGGTTGATATCCCCGGTGCGACCTCCCCGAGCTATACCACACCAGCCACAACCTTGTGGGACATCGGCAGCATGTATCGCTGTGTTGTCTTCAACTCATTTGGCAAGATCATTAGCAATTCCGGAATTCTGAATCCAGACCCAAAAAATTGACCCTTCGAATGATGCATGATGCGGTTCTTACCTGCCAAACGAAATGCACAACCATCCAAGCAATGTAAGCGTAGCCCCAAGCACCGTACGAACTTTCTGGCTGGCGTAGCGTAGCGGTCATAGCGTAGCCACCTATGACTGCTACGCACGACACTATATTGAAGGCCGACCGCAGCGGGCGGCTGCGCCTTTCCCCGGAACAACGGTTCGCCCTGCTCCAGGCCTACCAAACCAGCGGCCTCAGCGGGCCTCGATTCGCCGCCCTGCACGGTGTGAAGTATCAGACCTTGGCCACCTGGATCCAAAAGAGCAAGCAGACGGCTGCACTCAAGCCAAAGAGGCTCTCGTTCATCGCTGCGGAAGTATTGCCCGGGCCTGAACCCGGCCACTCAAATTCCCTGGAG
>CAIQXC010000558.1 GCA_903875675.1 Akkermansiaceae bacterium | reverse complement strand
CGTTGGCCTGGAGAGCCTTGCAGGATTGATGATAGAAGCCGTGATTCAGGTCATCCAATTCGGTTTCAGATAGATTGAACGGCGTGGGCTTGAAGGTTGTTTTCATGGAGGGGGGGGGAGATTGAGGATTGAGGATTGAGGATTGAGGATTGAAGAAAGAGAGATGTGGATCACGTCGGGAGGCGGTAGAACGAGAGCTTGCGAAATTTGTGGGTGGGGTCGCGAAGGGTCTTGTTTTCGATGCCGAGCCCGAGCGTGGCGTTGATTTCCCAGGCGCGGGTGTGGATGTTCATCGAGCCGCTGATGCGGGCGAGCTCAGGCATCGGCACCCATTCCCCGGGTGCTTGGCGCAGGCGCTCGACAATCGCGGAATTCTGGCTGAGGTAGGCTGACATGGTGACTAGGGTTGTTCGGGTGGGTGGTGCATCAAGAGAGCGGAGCGCAGGTGGCATGCTCCAGGGCGCGGCGGGCGAGGGCTAGCTGGTGGCGCTCGGCGCGGCGGAACGTCTGCTCGCTCACCGGGCAGCCGAGAAGCACGCTGTAGGCGGCCATCTTCTCGGTGCTCACCGGCTCGTGCTCGGCAAGCTTTCCAGCCAGGCGCAGCGCCCGGATGGCGAGCATCACAATGCGTACTTTTTCAGCAGTTAGTTCAGTCATGGGATCAGGGTGACGAGTAGGTTAGAGGATGGTGCGGGCTTGCAAGGGCGGCTGTGGGAGTGATGCAATGGGCGGATGGGAAACTCATGGGCGATGATGTATGACACGAAGTTTTCATGGCCGAAGAAGTGGTGGGACAGCAGCTCGTTTGAGAACTATTATGACCGGTAAGGCAGTGGCTTAGCGGCGGGCAGGTGCAGCAGCTTGGCCAGCAAGGATGCGCTGTGGCGCTGGCCGTTGAGCACGTAACAGACGTGCTGATAGGAGACGCCGAGGTGCAGCGCGGCGCGGCGGTAACTCCATCCCGCCGCGCGCATGTGGGCCTTGGCTTGCTGTGCTAGCTTGGTGGATTTAATGGTGGCGGGCATGGATGGAGTTACGGGATAGATTCGGGATCAGGCGGTGATGACGGGCAGCAGCGGATCAGGGGATGGCATGGGGGATGACGGCATCGTCATCCAATGCGAGATAGCCGGTGATGATCTCCTCCACGGTGCCGTAGAGCGCGGCCAGGTCCGCGTTGGTGAGTTCCAGCCGGTCGCGATGGGCGGCGAGAACTGAAGGAATTGGAAGTAGAGCGGTGATTTTCATTGTGCTGGGTGGCTTGGTTTGGTTCTCTCTCCCGCTGTTCTCGCGGGAACAACGAAAAAATGAAGTGAAACTAAAGGAGCCGCAAGGACAAAATGAAGGATAATGAAGATTTTTTAAAGAGAACAGATGATCTCGCCTTAAAGTTGCGGATCAACCTCACCGATCTTGCTAGGCTTATTGACCTTTCTGATGGGTCATTTTTTGGCTATCGCACGGGTCGTGTTGCATTAAGTCCAAAGGCTTGGCGCAAGTTAGAGGCGGCAGAATTCGAAGCCGGGATCGGCGTGGAGCCGGCCCCGCTGCCGGTGCATGCCAAGGAGGAAGAGCCCGAGGCGAGTGAACTCGGACAGAGGATGGACCGGCTCGAAGCGGCCTTGGAGCGGCTGACGGCGGCGGTGGAAGCGCTGGCGTGTGCGCAGCGGCCACCAACATCATCCGCGGACCGTGGGGACGGGCGTAAAAAATCGGCTTGATTTGTTCCCGTAGGAACGGCAAGTAACTGGCATGTCCAAAGACGCTCTTAAAGGTTGCTGGCTGATGATTGACGGGGAGCCCTACTGTCAGGTTTTGGAGATGTTTGTCGGCCCAGAATTCATGGGTCTTCAACAACACCGCTTGATATTGGATAAGCCCGTATTCGTGAGCCTGTTGGAGATGCGCAAATTCTCGCTTCGGATGGACGCTGAAAACGAGATCCGCTTTGATGCCTATGCGGAATGCACGGATGAGACTGGACTATCCATTCTGGGACGTCCGGGACAGAAGGTTTAATCTCCCGAGGTTACCGAAAATCGGCTAGGTCAGACCCGTTTTGGCGGCCTTGTGATAAGATTCGGGCATGGCAGCCCAACTGATGCTTTTTGAGACCGATGCGACGCCCCGAGCCGACGGATGCATCCTGCTGCGGCCACGGCGCTTGGTGGATGGCAAGGAGATCGGAGCGGCGAAGGCGGCGGGGTTGTTGGGATTCAAGG
>CAIQXC010000557.1 GCA_903875675.1 Akkermansiaceae bacterium | reverse complement strand
CTGCTGGCCGAGGACGGCGCATTCAAGCGCCTGCTCATGAAAAACTTCCCGGAAACCGCAAAGTCTGGCTTTCCCATCGAAGAACGCCAGCCGGATGAGGAGGAAAAGAAAATCCTCAAATTGGTCGATTATAAGTCACTCGCCCACATCGGGGCGGTGGCCCCCGGTTCCAGCCCCATGGTGCGCCGCACCGAACTCTGCCGCCTCCTTAACGTGCCAGACCTGACATGTTTCCGCGATGCCGCCGAAAGCAAGCACCGTGCGATGGCAGCATTCAAGGACACCAACCAACAATCCAATCTCGTGAGCGGCGCAATCTGGATCGAACTCGGTCTCCGGGCAGCCGGGAAGATGGAAGTGAAGCCGTATGACCGGGCTCAGTTACAGAAAGCAGTCGGCCAACTGCGGGAACTCACGCAATCTCCACTCACCGCCATCATTGTGGAAGTCCGCCGCATTCTGTCGGATGCGGGAGTGGCTTTGGTCTTCGCTCCCATCATGAAACAATCGGCCTTCCGCGGTTGCACCCAACTCCTAACCCCTACCAAGGCGGTCATCATCCACAGCCTGAAGTATCGCACGGTGTCACAATTCTGGTTGATCCTGTTTCACGAAATTGCGCATCTGGTGCTTCACATCACTGATCCGGGAGACATGTTTGAAGACTACGATAATCAGGCAACAGACCCACGGGAGACCGCCGCCGACTCATGGGCAATGGACACGCTGGTCTTCAGTGACGCACTGATCGCCTTCAGTGCCCGCCATGAAAAACCTGAACCGTGGCAAATTCAGGAATTCGCTAGCAAAGTCAAAGTGCATCCGGCCATCGCTGCGGAGGTTTTCAACAAAAAGGCAGGCCGGGAGATCATCAAATACAGCTATCTGAAAATGAAGGGCTTGTTCCCTCACATTTCCGAAACTGAAGCAGAGGATCTCTGGAAACGGAACGAGCTTGCCATTTGATGGCGGGAAATCATAGTCCCGTCAGGCTGAGCACCGGTCCGGCATGAAGTGGATCCGTCGCGAACAGCAGAATGATCGCAATCATGTTTCGCCCCATTTCATGAACTCCATCGGCAAACCTGAACGAGACACCCAGAACCGGGTCATCGCCTTGTTTCGTGATGAACTCGGCTATCGCTATCTGGGTGAGCGGTCAAACCGTGCGAACAACAGCAACATCGAGGAAGACCTGCTCAGCGCCTATCTCATCCAAGCCGGTTACTCCATGGCGCAAATTGGCCGCGCCATCCACCTGCTGCGCGTTGAAGCGGAAAATCCGAACCGCAGCCTCTACGACAACAACCGGGCGGTCTATTCCATGCTCCGCTACGGCGTGCCGGTGAAAATAGAAGCGGGCAAGGTGACTGAAACGGTAAAACTGATCAACTGGGACAAGCCGGAGTTGAACGACTTCGTGATCGTGGAGGAGGTCACGCTGCGCGGGGGGCTGGAACGGCGGCCGGACCTCGTGCTTTATGTCAACGGCATCGCCGTTGGCGTGATCGAACTGAAAAACAGTTACGTCTCCATCGGCGATGGCATCCGCCAGTTGCTCTCGAATCAATCGAAGGAATTCAACGAATGGTTTTTTACCTCCGTGCAGATCGTCATCGCGGGTAATGATTCGGAAGGCCTGAAGTACGGCAGCATCCTCACGCCCGAAAAGATGTTCCTCCGCTGGAAAGAGGACGAGGACGACGACTCCCGCTACAAGCTCGACAAGTATCTCATCAAAATGTGCCGGAAAGACCGTCTCATCGAACTGATGCACGACTTCGTGCTCTTCGACGGCGGCATCAAGAAGCTGCCACGGGTTCACCAATACTTCGGCATCAAGAAGGCACAGAAAAAGTTACTCCAATACATCGGCGGCATCATCTGGCACACTCAGGGCAGCGGCAAGAGCATCGTCATGGTGCTGCTGGCCAAGTGGATTCTGGAAAACCTGCCCAAGGCCCGCGTCCTCATCCTCACCGACCGCGACGAACTCGACAAACAAATCAAACGCGTGTTCACGGATGCCGGGGAAGACATCTACCGCACCAGCAGCGGCAAAGACCTGATGACCCAGCTCGGCCCGGCTGCCCCACGGCTACTATGCTCACTGGTTCACAAGTTCGGCAAAAAGGGCGTGGATGACTTCGACGCCTTCATCAAGGAACTCCAAGCCCAACCCACCCACGCTGTCGGAGAGTTGTTCATCTTCGTGGATGAATGCCACCGCACCCAAAGCGGCAAACTCCACAAAACCATGAAGGCACTGCTACCCGGTGCCGTCTTCATCGGGTTCACCGGCACGCCCTTGCTCAAAAAAGACAAGGAAACCAGCTACGAGGTTTTCGGCGACTACATCCACACCTACAAGTTCTGCGAAGCCGTGGAAGACGAGCTCGTACTGGACCTCGTCTATGAAGCCCGCAACATCGAACAACTGCTCGGCTCACAGGAAAAAATCGACGAGTGGTTTGAAACCAAAACCCAAGGGCTCAACGAATGGCAGAAAGCCGCCCTTCGCGAACAATGGGGCACCCTGCAAAAGGTGCTCAGCTCCAAATCCCGCATCGACCGGGTGATCATGGACATCATCCATGACTTTGGCGTGAAGCCTCGACTCATCAGCCATCGCGGCAACGCCATGCTCGTGGCCTCCAGCATCTATGAGGCGACGAAATACTACGACCTCCTCCAACAGACTTCGTTCAAGGGCAAGTGCGCGGTGATCACCTCCTACAACCCGCAAGCCCAGGACGTGACCAAGGAGGAAACCGGTGCGGGCACTGAAACGGAAAAGCAGTTCCTCTACAACACCTATAAGGAACTGCTGAAGAACGTGGAGGCCCAGCCGGGTAAATCCCCAACCGAGACCTACGAGGACAACGCGAAAAGCCTCTTCATCAAACAACCCGCCACCATGCGCCTGCTGATCGTGGTGGACAAACTTCTAACAGGATTCGACGCGCCAAGCTGCACTTACCTCTACATCGACAAGTCGATGCAGGACCACGGCCTGTTTCAAGCCATCTGCCGCACCAACCGTCTCGATGGCGAAGACAAGGCCTTCGGCTACATCGTGGACTACAAGGATCTGTTCAAGAAACTGGTGAACGAAAAGGGCACCGGCGCACTCCAGGTGTACTCTTCGGAACTCGATCACAGCGAAGAAGGAACCCCACCGGATGTGATGATGCAGGACCGGCTGAAAAAAGGCAAAGAGCGCCTGGATCAAGCACTGGATCAATGCGCGATGCTCTGCGATCCGGTGGAACCACCCAAGGGCGAACTGGAACACATCCACTATTTCTGCGGCAACGTGGAAATCCCGGAAGACCTCAAGGCACGGGAAACCCAGCGCGTCGCGCTCTACAAATCCGCCGCCGCCCTGGTGCGCGCCTACGCCAACATCGCCGACGACATGCCCCAAGCGGGCTACACGGAAGGTGACATCTCCCGGATCAAGGACGACATCGACCGCATTCTCAAGCTTCGCGAAATCATCCGAATGGCCAGCGGCGAGACCATCGACCTCAAAGCCTACGAGGCCGACATGCGCTACCTGATAGACTGCTACATCGAGGCCAAGGAGCCGAGAAAGATTTCAGCCTTCGACGATGTCGGACTCTTGGAGGTCATCGCCCAAAGCGGCATGGCCGACGCCATCGCCAGCATGCCCAACGGCATCAAGGGCAACAAGAACGCGGTGGCGGAAACCATCGCCAACAACGTCCGGAGAAAAATCATCAAGGAACACCTCAACGACCCGGCTTTCTACGACAAGATGTCGGCATTGCTGAAGGAGATCCTCGACGATTTGAAGGCGATGCGGATCAGTTACGAGGATTTCCTGAAAAAAGTCGCGGAGCAGGTCATCAAACCCGTGCAGAAAGGCGCGGCGAACGACACGCCAAGACAACTTGATACCCCCGGCAAGCGCGCCCTCTACAACAACCTCACACGTCCCTCCGATGGCAGCAATGCCTCCACCTTGAATGACGGCGATCCCAATCCGCGGGTGAAGCGTGTGTTGGAAATCGACTGGACGGTGAAAAACGCCCGCCAGGACAACTGGCGTGGAAATCCGGCCAAGGAAAACCTGATCAAGGAAGCCCTCTACCGCGTTCTCGACTACGACGAAACGGAACTGGAACGAATCTTCCCGATCATCGTCGCCCAAACCGAATACTGATGACCGCGCAAATCCAACTCGGCGACATGCTGGTGGCCGTCGTGCGCAAGGACATCAAAAATGTCCACCTCAGCGTCCACCCTCCCACGGGACGCGTGACCATCGCGGCCCCGGCGCACATGGGCCTCGATACCATCCGCGTCTTTGCCATCACCAAACTGGCCTGGATTCGCAAACAACAAGACAAACTCCAACAACAGGAACGCGAAGCCCCCCGTGAATTCCTCGACCGTGAAAGCCACTACGTCTGGGGCAAACGCTACCTGCTCAAGGTCATTGAGATCGACCAAGCCCCCGCCATCGAACTCAAACACAGCAAAATGCTCCTCCACGTCCGCCCGGACACTGGCCAGACCAAGTGCCAAACCATCATGGACGAGTGGTATCGCCAGCAATTGAGGCTGGCCGCCATGCCGCTGATCACCAAATGGGAAGCACGCCTCGGCGTGAAGGTGGAGCGAGTCTTCGTCCAACGCATGAAAACCAAGTGGGGGAGCTGCAATCACCACGCACGGACGATACGCCTCAACACCGACCTCGCGAAAAAGCCCCTCGAATGCCTCGAATACCTCGTCGTTCACGAACTGGTTCACATCCTCGAACCCACCCACAACGCCCGCTTCGTCGCGCTGATGAACCAGTACATGCCGAAGTGGAGTTCTCTCCAAGACGCGCTCAATCGCCTGCCTGTCCGGCATGAGCACTGGAGCTACTGACACCTGCGGCTGGCAAATATCAGGTGCTGGCACGGTTCCTATATGCCCGGACTGTGATTTACCACAAAGAGCGCAAAGATCACAAAGAGGCCATTTCTCTGTGATCTTTGTGGTTCGTCTTCATGCTCTTTTGTAGTGCACGCAGCCGTTCAGTCAGTAAGGCACGGGAGGATATCTCCATCCGCTCGGGGGCGGCAATGGTGCCGCCCTCTAACGAACATCACGGAAGCCTGCTTCAGATATGCCATGGGCTCCGCATTTTCTTGCTGAGCAACGCGGTGGCTTCGGGGTCGCCAACAATTTCCTGTTTGACGGCATCCCACTTGAGTTTGCGGCCGACGATCGAGGCGATGTAGCCGAGGTGGCCGGGCGTCTGCGAGCGGTGGGCAATTTCCACGGGGGTGAGGGTGCGCTTGCGTGACTTGACGGAATCGAGGAATTCCTTGTGGTGGCCGGGGCTGTTGTAGAGTTGGACCTTGAGAGTGCCTGCCTTGTCGAGTTTTTGGATCTCGCGGATCCAATCCTTGTTGGATGCTTCAAGGGTCCCTCGATCCACACGCAGCCAACCGTTGGGGCCGATCCATTTGGCACCGCCCTTGATTTCTTCGTAGCCGCCAGCAATGATGTACTCGATATTGTTAGGATATTTGCATTCGATACGGTACTTGGTGGCGGTGTTCCAGACGTCGGTCTTGGCGGGAAACTCGGCGGTGGCCGAAACTTCCAACGGGCCCACCGCATCGTCCGGGCCGCAGCCGAATTCCGGGTTGGCCAAGCCCCAATGGGCGATATCGTTGTGGTGGCCGATCCAATCCATCAACTGGCCACCGCCGGTGTTATAGTTCCAGCGCCAGTTTTTGTGGAAGCGGCAGGGATTGAAGGGCATCATTTGTGAGGGGCCGATCCAGCGCTCGTAATCGACACCGGCGGGCGCTGCTCCGTTAGGTTTGTCATTGCCGGTGCCGTTGAAGTCAGAGTGTCCGGATGGCAGACCGACTTCGACGCGGGTGATCTTGCCGAGGTAACCGTTTTGCACAATCTCGGCGGCCCAACGGAATGACGCCTGGGCGCGCTGCCAGGAACCAGTCTGCCAGATGCGCTTGTTCTTGTGCACCGCATTGACCATGGCGATGCCTTCGCTGAGCGTGTGGGAAAGGGGTTTCTCACAAAAAATGTCCTTGCCGGCGTTGGCGGCGGCGATGGCCGGAATCGAGTGCCAGTGATCGGGAGTGCAGATGCACACCGCATCGATGTCCTTGCGGGCCAACAATTCCTCAAAGTCCTTGTAGCCCTTGCAATCCTTGTTGTTGTAGTGCCCGTTGACCTTGTTGATCGCCTCGTTCAGGTGGCTTTCGTCCACATCGCAAATGGCCACCACCCGGCAGTCGTCCTGGCCAAGGAAGGATTGAAGGTTTTCGCCACCCTGCCAACCCACGCCGATGCAGCCAATGGTGATTTTTTTCGACGGGGCGTCCGCGCCGAACAAGCGGCCCGGAAGAATGAGCGGAGCGGCGGTGGATGCAGCCAGAAGTTTCAGAACGCTGCGGCGAGTGGTGGTGGTTGGGGTATTCATGGAAGATAACTGTTTGCGTTAGATATCGGCCTCGGGGGCCACGGTCGGATAAAACGCCTCCGGCTGAGGGAATATTTCACATTTCAGGAATTTTCGCGAACTCAAGCACGAGCCAGCGGGGTGAGCAATCCTTCCGTTTGTTTCACCTGATAAGCGATCAAGCGCGGTCTCCGAGTTCGGCCTCCCGCATCTCTTTGACCTCCTCCGCTGTGAACACGCGTTCGCCCCAGGTTGCCTTCATTCGCCGACAATGAGCCTCCGCATCGAATTTAGCCCCATTTCCAACTCCTGGTGGCGAAAGGCGGGCCACTGGCCTGCCGTGCTTGGTGATTTCAATCTGCTCGCCATCGGCTAGCCTAGCCTCCACCTTCGAAATCACAGCGCAAGTCCCTAACTGTGAATGTCTGCATGTTGTGATGAATTCTTGTATCACAAATTGCCATTTTCATCTGGGCCGTCAAGCGATTTTCCAAAAATCGGTTCGGTCCTGTCTGACAAATTGGGGAGGTCGATATGGAATTTGAATTTGATTCGATATGGATTTATCGGTCTTGACAAGATCGTCCGGGCGCATAGGAACTCGGCCATGACAAGGATTGAAGTGGCGGACCTATCAAAGATTTATGAGACGCCGGGCGAAGCGCTGCGGGTGCTCGACGGGTTGGACTTGGATGTGGCAGCGGGCGAGGCCGTGGCCATCGTCGGACCATCGGGCAGCGGCAAGACGACCTTGCTCAACCTGCTCGGGGCGCTGGACCGGCCCAGCAGCGGGTCGATCCGCATTGGGGGCGAGGACATTGGCGGGTTGACGGCGGCGGCGGCAGCGGGTTTCCGCAACCGCTCGCTAGGATTTGTTTTCCAACAGCACCATCTGCTGCCCCAGCTCTCGGTGCTGGAAAACGTGCTGGTGCCGCGACTCGCCGGCAATTGGCAGGAATCGGCGGCGGCCACCGAGAGCCGGGCGCGTGAATTGCTAGACAAGGTCGGGCTGAGCCACCGGCTCAGCCACCTGCCATGGCAACTGTCCGGCGGCGAAAAACTCCGCACCGGAGTGGCGCGGGCTTTGCTCAACCGACCGCGCCTGCTGCTGGCCGACGAGCCCACTGGCTTGCTCGACCAAGCGGCCACCGACCAAGTGGCCGACCTGCTGCTGCAACTCAACCGCGACGAGGCGGTGACTCTGATCGTGGTGACCCACAACGCCGCCTTGGCCCGCAGGATCGGCCGCACGTTCGAACTGGCGCAGGGCAAGCTCAAGGAGGTCGCCAGATGAGCGGCCTCTCATTCACCTTGCGCGGATTGTGGTATTTCCGCGCGTCCTACCTCGGAGTGCTGGCAGGCGCTGCACTGGGCGCGATGGTCTTATTGGGCGCCATGATGGCCGGAGACTCGGTCAATCAAACCCTCCGCCAGGTGGCCACCGCCCGCCTCGGCAAGGTGGACGCGGTGCTCGCCGGTGGCGAGCGGTTTTTCCGCTCGGCACTGGCCGACGATCTAACAGCCCGGCACGCGGCAGCGACGTTGGCCCCGGTCCTGATCGTGAAAGCGAGCGTCACCGCCCAGCGCAGCGGCCGGGCGCTGGGCAACGTGCAGGTGGTAGGTGTGGACGGGCGGTTTTGGCATTTGGGGCCGCGCGGGACACTGCACGAGGAGTTCGCCGATGGCGTTGATGCCCCGCAAGAGCGTAATTTTTTCGTCAATGAGCACCTGGCCCGCCGTTTGGATTTGTTAACTAACGGAAATCTAATTTCTAACCAAACCCTCGTGCTGCGCTTCGACAAGCCCGGCATGATCGCCCGGGATGCGCCGCTGGCGGGCAAAGCCGCCGAGGTCATCGCGCTGAGCGGGAATGTCGATTGGGTCTGTGACGAGGCGCAATTCGGGCGCTTCAGCCTGGAGACGACGCAGATGCCGCAAGCCACCGTGTTCGTGCCGATCGAGCGCCTGCAGCAAGCACTCGGGCTGGCCGGCAAGGCAAACCTGTTGCTGCTGAAGGCCCATCAGGGGCAAAGCCATGCCCAGTTGTTAGATAAAATCACCCACAGTTGCACGCTGGCGGATTACGGCCTAACAGTGGAAGAGGTGCCGCTGGCCAACTCAGTGGAGATTCGCAGCTCGCGGATCTTTTTTGACCGCAAGGTGGCCGAGGCCATCCAACAACACTTCCCCGCCGCCCAACCGGTCGTCACCTACATGGCTAACTCCATCGCCACTAACGGCAAGTCCATCCCCTATTCAATGGTCACCGCCGTGGACGCCTCAGCTGCACCATTCTTGCCTGACGATCCTAAAAATGGAGTGGTGCTAAACGCTTGGGCGGCCGACGACCTCGCGGCCAAACCGGGTGACGAATTGAGCCTCGCCTACTACGCGCTGGATGGCGCTAACCGCTTGGTGGAGCGCAGCACCCGGCTGACGCTCACTGCGGTGGTTCCTCTAACTGGCTTGGCGGCGGACCCGCGCTGGATGCCGGATTTTCCCGGGGTGGCCAGCGCCGAAAAGACTGCGGATTGGGACGCCGGGGTGCCCATCGATATGAAGCGCATCCGCGACAAGGATGAGGCGTATTGGAACGCCCACCGGGGTACACCCAAACTTTTCATTCCCTTGCAAACGGGCCGCGAGTTGTTTGCTAACCGCTGGGGCGAATTCACCGCGCTGCGAATCCCAGTAACCGTGGCGTCAAAGGACCAAGTTACAACCGGCTTGTTAGAAGCCCTCGACCCGGCGGTGGCGGGCCTGACTCTCCAGGACGTCGGCGTTCAGGCCGGGG
>CAIQXC010000556.1 GCA_903875675.1 Akkermansiaceae bacterium | reverse complement strand
TCGACCGGATCGCGCTCATAGAACGGTCGCTCGAGTGACTCGTCGTTCCAAATATCCTCACAGATTGTCACGCCGATTCGCCAACCGTTCCACAGCACTGGCTCGGTGTTTTCCCCGGGCTCAAAGTAGCGTCGCTCGTCAAACACATCGTAAGTCGGCAACAGCGTCTTCCAAATCCGCCGGACGACGCCCCCCCGCTCCAACCACGCCGCCGCATTGCGAAACGGCTTGCCGGGCCGTGCCGGATGGTGCACGTCAACATAACCCACCACCAGCGGCACCTCGCCAATTTCCCCGGCAAGGTAGTCAAGCGCCTGCAAACAGCGCGGAACAAACTGGGACTTAAAAACCAAATCCCTGGGAGGATAGCCGGTGAGCGCGAGTTCTGGAGTGAGCACCAACTCGGCACCACCATCCAGACATGCGCGGTAGGCAGCGAGTATGCGCTTCACATTGGCAGGAAAATCCCCAACCACTGAATTGATTTGTGCTAGACCGATCTTCATGAACTCTCGCAGACAATACCTGCCCGCCACCCAGTAAAATAAAAAATTCCCGCCAACACCACCCTACAACTGAGAAATCCACCATTTCCCCCAATTGTCGGCTTGCCGCACTGCCGCTTTGCGCCTAGTTTGCGTGCGAAGTCGCAATCGCCATGAATACTTTCCGCATTTTTCCCTTCCTGCTAGCCATCCTCCCGGCCTGTGTCTCAGCCGATCCAGCGTCCCCGTCGGCCAAGCCTGACGCGCCTCCGGCCGTCAAAAATGCCCTCCTCCCCAGCCAGCAGGCATTCCTGAATCTGCCCGAAGAACGCCGCAAGGAATTTGGCAAGCAACTCGGCGAGGCCCAACGACTGTTCCAACAAAAACGCATCTTTGAAACCTTCGATGCCCTCGACAAGGCCGACGCCGTGTTCCCCGATAGCCACGAATCTAGCAACATGCGCGGTGCCTGCTACGTCGAAATCCGCAACTTCGACAAAGCCGCCGCCGCCTTCAACAAAGCCCTGCTGCTCTCCCCGGACAATCCCAGCATCAACTTCAATATAGGCGAAGTCCTCTTCGTTACCAAAAAATGGCAGGAGGCCCACGACCTGTTTGGCAAACTCTTGCAGGACCTGCCCAAGGGCAACATCCCCCTCGCCCGCCTCGTCGAATTCAAAATGCTCCTCTGCAAAAAGAAACTCGGCCTCAAGGACGGAGCCATCGCCCTCGCTGAAAAATATGACATGGACGACGACTCCCCATTTTACTGCTATGCTCATGCGGCCATCGCCTACGACAACAAAGACCTCACCAAGGCCGAGGAATTACTCGCCATGGCCTCCCGCATTTTCAAGAATCCCGATGCTCTCTCGTCCTGGCAGGATACTCTCGTTGAATACGGATACATCAAGAGTTTCTACGGCGGCGAACTCAAGGACGAGTGAGTTTCCAGAAAGCCTAGCAGCTCCTCGGGGCTGTCAATCATCATATCCGGCCTTGCCGCCGCCAGCAGGTCGCGGTCGTGATAGCCCCAAGTCACCCCCACCGCCCGCATTCCAGCGCGATGGGCTGTTTCAAGATCCATCGTGGAATCCCCAACCATCGTCAGCCACTGCACGGGCTGGCCCAGCAAGGTGGCGATTTCCATGGCTCCCGCCGGATCCGGTTTGTGAGCAATACCCGACCTCTGGCCTAACACGGCGGCAAATGCCACTCCCGGAAACAACCCGCTGACCATTGCTGTGGTGAACGCGTGTGATTTATTGGATAGGACGGCCAGCGGTACCCCCCGGTGTTGAAGCTCCGCGAGCAGGTCGGCCACTCCGGGATAGACCCCAGTGCCCTGCGGCCACGTCAGATCGTAATCCGCCTTAAACGCTTGCTCCAGCGCGACAAGCAGAGATGCCGCCGATCCCTGCGGCGCGGCCCTCGACATGAGCACCCCCACACCATTGCCAATGAATCCACGGATCGCCCGCAACGAGTGCGGCTCCAGACCAAGGCCCGCCAAGGCCCGGTTGAGCGATGCGGCAATCCCGGACAACGAGTCCACCAATGTACCGTCCAAATCAAAAATCACTCCTTGCGGCGTCACCCCGTGAGCATGACACCACCCGCCCCACTTGCAAAGACCCGATATTTGCAGAGTACCTCCCTGGCGGGACTGGGTCGCGGCAACAATCGTCCGGATAAAGAACTTGTTGCAGATACAGCCCGTCTGCTGGGGCACAATGCGGCGACTTTCCCTGCGGCAAGCCAACATCTTGATCCAGCAAACCACTGAGGACGGCCAATTCCAACTTGCCCTGCCCCACTTTGACCACCGCACCCGTCAGCAAACGCACCATCTTGTAGAGAAACCCATCACCCACGTAGGTGATGCGACAACCGTCCGCCAGCACCTCAAGCTCAGCGGCGTGCAGCGTTCGGTGGTAGTCCATCGCCGCCGTTTCATCCCCGCGGTAGGCCGCAAAGGCATGAAAATCGTGCCTGCCACACACCCGGCCCAGCGCCTTGGCGAGCCAATCCATATCCAATCCCTGCGGCAGGTGCCAGACCAACCCGGCCCGATGGGAGGCAGCACCGGTGCCGTGCAAATATCGTAATGATAGATCTTCCCGCAGGCGGAAAAACGCGCGTGAAATTCCTCCGGGGCTTCTTCACAGGCCATCACCCGGATGGTCGCCGGAAGTTTGGAATTCATCGCCCGCAACCAGTTGCCGGGGCGCATCGTCGTCGGCTGCGGCACCTCAACATGTGCCACCTGCCCCAGCGCATGCACCCCGGTGTCGGTGCGTCCGCTGCCGTGGATGACCATCGGCTGCTTGGCAATTTCCCCCAAGGCCTGCTGCAAGTGGTCCTGAACCGTCTTGCCGCCCGGCT
Source organism: Akkermansiaceae bacterium (assembly GCA_903875675.1). GTDB lineage: Bacteria > Verrucomicrobiota > Verrucomicrobiia > Verrucomicrobiales > Akkermansiaceae > Luteolibacter. The sequence goes on along the minus strand of CAIQXC010000556.1, from coordinate 5,849 downwards.
GCGATTGCCAACCGGTGTAGGGCCGCCCGTCATAGGCGATGGTGAGCTTCAGGCGAATCGGCATGGGCGCTGCTGCGGGACGTTTGTCAGTTTGGGCTTGCATCTTCAAGTCTTGAAGTCCGTGTCTTCCGATGAATGGGCGATGAGTTCGCGACACAGCAGGCAGCGGGTTCCATCACACCCCCGGGCACTGCAAAATTCCCGCCCATAATAAATGATTTGCAGATGCAAGCGGTTCCATGACTCCCGGGGAAACAGCCGCTTGAGATCGCGCTCGGTCATCTCAACATTTTTCCCGGAGCTCAGCCCCCACCTGGCTGCCAACCGGTGAATATGCGTATCAACCGGAAAGGCCGGCACGCCAAAGGCTTGCGCCATCACCACCGAAGCCGTCTTGTGCCCCACCCCGGGCAGGGCTTCCAACTCAGCAAAATCCGCAGGCACCTCACCCCCATGCCGTTCAACCAGTATCTTTGATAACTGCGAAATCGCCGCAGCTTTCCGCGGCCCAAGTCCACATGGCCGAACCACCGCCAAAATATCATCGACTGCCACCCGCATCATGTCCTGCGGGTTATCCGCCAAGGCGAACAAGGCCGGCGTCACTTGGTTCACCCGCACATCCGTGCACTGCGCAGACAGCAGCACCGCCACCAACAGGGTGTAGGCGTCCCGATGGGCAAGCGGAACCAATGGGCTTGGATAGAGCGCATTGAGGCGGCTCAAAAGGTAATCGGCACGGTGTTGCTGGGTCATGGGCGTGGCTGGGATATAGGCCCGTCGAGCTCAATTTGCACAGGGACGGCTGGTCTTGTCGAGCCTGACACAACACACTTTTCAGGCATCCCATGATGGATGCATGGGGCCATCATGAACCCCTTCGCTGGTTTACTGAGCCCTGCCACTGCGCTTCCCACCCCGATAGAAAACCGCCAGAATGAGAAAGCAGCAAGCAATCATCGCACCGAGCGTCGCCCATAATTCAACCCACCCGCTGCCGTCGGGGTGGATCAGCCAGCTGCGCAGCCAACCGCAAAGCAAAGCCCCGAGCAAGGGGCCGAGACCACTGGCGGCCAGGGTAAGCAAACCCTGCGCTTGACCCTTGAGTTCAGGGGCGACGCGCCGATCCAAGAACACCTGCGCCGTAATAAAGTAGAGTGTGTAACAAACTCCGTGCAGCGCAATCCCCCCAATGTGCCAGCCTAGCAGCCCGCTGGCACCTGCGTAGGCACTCATCCCATAACGCAACACGGAAAGCCCCAAGGCCCACAGCAACAGCGTTTTCACCCGAAATCGCGTCATCAACCCCGCCACCACCAACATCGCTAGCATCTCGCTCCACTGCGCCACCGACATCGTCGCCGTCGGGTGCTCACCACCAAGAACTAACAATTGCTGCGGCGCCAACATGTAAAAACCGGCCAGCGGAATCGAAAATAACAAGGTCACCGTGAAAAACACCAGCTGATTGCGCTCCCGCAGCAGACCAAAGGCCCCTACCCCCAGCGCCTTGCCCCAAGATCCGGCCCGGCCCTGCGGCGGGGTGTGCGGCAATCCCATGGCGGCCAACCCGGCCAATCCCGCCGCCAGCGCCGCCACATATCCAGCCACCGCGCTGGTGTCTGTCTTGAGCACATAGCTCGTCAGGTATCCAGCCAGCACCCAGCCCATGGTCGAACCCAAACGAACTAACGGAAATTGGCGCTCACCATGCGCCAAATGCGTGAGGGCCATCATCGCTAGCAACCCCCAAGCCGGCCCGGCCAGAATTGCGTAAATCATCAGTATGCCGAAGAACCACCACGGATTCCAATGCAATGCGAGGCAAGCAAAAGCCCCCGCGAGCGCCACCGCCGCCAGCAGTGTGGACACAACGTAAAGCCGGTTGGCAGACACCCGCTGGTCGGCCAAGGCACCGCCGATGAGCGGCGAAACCAGCGCCCCGATCGGCCCGATCGTAAACGCCAAAGCCACCCAACCGCTCAAGCCATGCGCGCAAAGAATATTCGTCAGCGCCGGAACCCAAAACCCAGGTGCCATCCCCTGAAAAAAATAAACCAACCACAGCCGGAGGACAATCCCCCCACTGCCTGCCCGTTGCTCGGTTGCGCTCGCCACGCCAATGTTCTACTCCCACACCACCATTTTACCAGCCGGATTTGAACCAAAATCCATGCTTTGACCTAACGAAAAAAATCCCGCATTTTTTACTTGCATTGCCGCGACTTCAGGTTTTTGTTCTTAGGAACACTGTTCACAATGCTATGCAAGACCAACTCACCAACCGCCAACAAGAAATCGTCGATTACCTCCGCATGGCCCAACACACCACCGGGGTGATGCCTTCTACCCGCGAAATCCAACACTACTTCGGATTCGCCAGCCAGACCGCCGCCATGAGCCACCTGCGAGCCCTCGAGCGCAAAGGCGTCATCCAGCGCCTCGCCGGCAAGGCCCGCGCCGTCATCTTCCCAGACGAACTCGATCGCCCCCAAATTGTGGATATCCCCATCTACGGCCGCATCGCAGCGGGCCGCTCACAGGACGTCGAGGCACTGCGCGAAGGCTGCATTTCCATTGACGTAACCACCCTCGGGATTCGCCGTCCCGGGCGTGCCTTTGCCCTGCGTGTGCGCGGCGATTCGATGATTGGTGCCCATATTTGCAGTGGCGACACGGTCATTCTGGAGAAACGCGATCCCTGCAAAGGTGACATCGTCGCCGCCCTCATCGACGGCGAAACCACCCTCAAGCGCTACCTCTTAACCCGCGGAAAACCCTACCTCCGTGCCGAAAATCCCGCCTACCCAGATCTCATCCCCGCCCGCGAACTCATCATCCAAGGCGTCCTCATCGCCCTCATCCGCCACGCCGCCTGACTCCCCAATCCACCCTTGCGCCTAACCGAACATCAGTTGGCCGGCGGGACGTAGCTGTCAATCCGCCTGTTATTGGACGGGTTGGCGTCGGTTTGTCCACCGCCAAGCCACACCGAGGAGTCGAATTTGAGTGGGGTGGCCGAAGTCCAACTGGAACTGGGCAAGGGCAAGGTGAACGTCTGGACGGCATTTGGCATCAAAGTGGTCACGTTGAGCGGAACCGTGCCGCCCGGGGTTGTCACCTGCACGCCAACGTTGACCAGCATCTCGGTGCCACGGTTCTGAATGACCACCTGCAATTGCGGATAGGGAACGTCCGCACTCGGCGGAATCACCCAGTTGGAGGCCACCGCAGCATCATAAATCCCCGACGTACTGGCTTGCATCACCCGCCCCACATCGACCATGCCACCGCCGGTGGCTGCGTCCGTTCCGGGTGCGCCGACGTCGTTCAGGTGAGTGAGCACCAAGTTCATCGCATCTCCAGCACTGAGTAGCGTTGCACCGCCGCTACTCATCGCCGCGGCGATGGCACCGACCATAATTGGCGCACTCGCGGAAGTGCCGGTGAAGCCAACCGCTTGATCACCCGTCCAAGCGGCGTTGACGAGATAGCCCGGAGCTGCCGCAGCCAAGGTGTTTCCGCTGTTAGAAAAGGCCATTGAGGTGCCCACCGCATCCACCGCACCGACGGCAATGACGCCAGCGTTGCCTGCCGGAAAAGCCAACTGCCCGAGTCCATCATTGCCGGCGGATGCAACAATTGCCACGCCTGCCTTGTTGGCATAGTCGATGGCATTGCGAACGATGGGACTATCGCTGCTGCTGCCTAGCGAGATATTGATGATAGCTGCACCGGCGTCCACCGCCGAGACGATGCCCCTGGCAATGAGCATGGTATCGGACTGGCCGAGGTCATCGGCAATGCGCACCGAGAGGATATCCGCGCCGGGAGCCACCCCGGGAGTGAGCGTGTCCCTGCCGATAATGAGCGATGCCACCGCTGTGCCGTGGCCGTTCCAATCCGCTAAATTGGCAGGCAAGGGCACCAGATTGAGCGAGGTGATGGCGCTGCCAAACGCCTGATTGGGACTCACGCCGGTATCCAAAATGGCCACCAGAACGCCTTTGCCCCAGTTGGAGTTATCACTGTTGATGCCTAGCACACTCAACAACTGGTTACCCACCGCCACCACCGCCCCGCTCTGAACCATGGCAGGCTTTGGGTTGGGCACATACGCCGGATAGATCATCGATTGATCCTCGGTCCCGTCAAGCAACCCAGCCAAATCGTCGGGATTGAGAAAGCCAACCTGCAGGGCATGCAGCCCATCAATGCGTCCAAGAATACGCAAACGTCCCGAGGCCTTGGCGACAAAGCGATCCAGCGCCTCCCCATCCTTGAACACCAACCCTCTCTGGCCCGGCAGAGCTCCCGCTTTGAGCGCCTCAACGTCACTCCGGAAAACCGGCCGATCGCCGTGCCGAAACGCCACCTCCTCCTCCGGCTCACTGGCACCGGCCGGCGCAACCACTGCCTCCGCCACCTTGGCGGATCTAACCGGAGCCGCGCTACGGGCCAGCCAGTAGCCAGCCACTGCGGTCAAACAAAATCCGACGACCCAAAAAGCTGTGCGATAACGTGCCATGCTCGTATAAAACCACCGATGCTGGAAAAAAGTAGCGAAATCTCTCGTTTCCACCCATTTCCGGCAACTTGGCTGAGACAAAGGGCGATTTTGCCGGGCATTCCTCGCGGCTTTCCCAAGGTTTTGGTTGCTTGATTTGAATTCGTGAGTATAGACTGGCCTCCGCACCGTATATCCAATCCGACGCAACACCAAGCGCTGGCTGCGGGGCACCATTCTCACCTCTTCCAGCGATGAATCCAGACCGAGCCACTCTCAATTTTCTCAACAGCTTTCCGGTTGAAGCCCGCAAGCGCGGCGAAATTCTCCAAAAGGATGGCGGCGTGACTCAGATTTTCGGCAATCACCTCTTCATTCAAGGCCGGGTGGAGGACGAGAGTGGGACCCATCGCACCAGTCTGCGCCTGCAGGGCAACCGCTGGTTTGGCTCCTGCACCGCCGAAGATGACACCATCTCGGGGGCCTGCCAGTATGCCACCATGATGGAGCGGATGCACCGCGGGGAAGATCTGCCGGAATCGCCAAACGAGTTCGACGACACCCCCATCCTCGACATCATTGAGGAGAAACTCGACCGCGAGCTTGATGACAAGGAGGCGGACTTTGTCACCAAACTCGAAAAGCGCTACCGCCGTTACGTCATCGAAGGAGAGCTCCACGATCACGATATGGTGCGTATCACCCCGCGCTGGGAAATCACCACCTACGAACCCCTTGAGTTGTGGCCCATCCCCCCCGGCGATATCATCGAGTTCTGGAACTACATCGCCTACGCCTTCTATAAGAAAAAACTCGCCTATCCAGATTTCATGAACGTGATCACCGACCTCGGTCACGTGCAGAAAAAAATGGCCGATTGGGAGCAGGAACGCGAGGTGGCAGCGTGGTATGAGCGCATCGAAAAAGTCAATGAAAGACCGCCCCAAGAAGCTCCGCTGACGGTCAAATTCCGCTTGGTTGCCACGATCAACGAGGCCCGCATTGAGGTCAAGGAAGACAAGGCCAACCTGTGGGTTCAGCTCCGCGAGAAGAACGACATCGAGCACTACGTGGATCTTCACCATGAGGCGGCCTTGCTGATGGATGCCTCCAGCCAAACGCTGTGGGAGCATTTCCTGGCCTTCATGCGCAAATACGGCGACACCACTCTTGATTTCGATCAGGAAGAGTCCTGTCGCTTCATGAACCGGGTGTTCCGCCAACCCGCACTCAAAGGCTACATCGTCAACCTCGACGACAAGGAATTCAAGGTCTCCGAGGAGGCCCTCAGCTGGGTCTGCGAGGACGATCCCTACGATGGTGCCAGTTTCGCCCTCCAGCT
>CAIQXC010000555.1 GCA_903875675.1 Akkermansiaceae bacterium | reverse complement strand
TACGGCGTCATCAAGATGAACATCGACACCGATACCCAATACGCGTTCACCCGCCCCATCGTCACCCACATCTGCCAAAACATCGAGGGCGTGCTCAAAATCGACGGCGAAGTGGGCGATAAAAAGGCCTACGACCCCCGCGGATACCTGAAAAAGGCTGAAATCGGCCTCGCCAACCGCCTCAAAGTCGCTTGCGACGACCTGCGTTCCACCGGGCGCAGCATCGCCGGCAGCGTCTGACCTACACAGGGCCGATCCGGCCGATTTGACTGGAAGATAGGCATCCTGCCTGTCATGGACGACGGGCTTCCAGCCTGGCGTTTCATGCGATGGACAGGCAGGTGCCTATTCTCCAATCAAAGAGCTCTAAACTGACGGATCAAGCTCATTCTTGTGGGCCAAGATCGGTAAAATCGAGCCCCGACTGCGGCATGCGAGTCGAGTCACGGGACTTCTGGGATGGCCCGTGACGGAATTTTTTTCTAAATCACTTGGCAAAGCAAGTTGGACGGCTACTTTCCCGTCGAGGATGGCCCCCGAGAATTCTCCTCCGAACCCATGGAAGAACAACGCAGACACCGCAGCCGGAAGAAACGAAGCAGCAGACCCACAGGGACGATTGACCGGCTATTAGGCTCGCCCTTGTTTATCGTGCTGGGTGGCATCTTCCTGCTCATTGGCATCTACTCGTCCCTGTCGGCCAACAAAGGCTCGCATGGCCTGTACGATATGCTCATGAGTCTGTTCGCCCCGTCGGCTGACGATCCTGGCGGCCCGGAAGTCGCCGGTTCTGATTTGCCGGTGTTGCTGCTCTATTTCCTGCCGGCCGTCGCCGCCCTGACAGCGTCCTTGATTTTCGTTAAAAATCATCGCCCTGTCACCCTTTCCCTTTCGGTGCTGACGGCTGTCTATCTGGTTTTGATCCAGGTCAAAATCTCGTTCATCAACGTCAATACGACAGGTTGTTTCTATCAAAATTTCCCGGTCGCGAGTTTGTTTCTGTGGGTGCCCACACTGCTGCTACTAGCCTCCTCGTTGCGGCACCGCAGCTCGGCCCTGCTGATATTAACGAGCGCCTTTTTCTATCTTTCGTTGCTTCTGTTGGCAAATGCCTACAACAGCTATTTCGAGTACCTATACCCCTTTGTTTTGCCTTTCAGTATCTTGATCTCATGGATCGGCCAACGAGTTGACAAGCCGTTGATCCATTCCATCAACATGGCGGGTGCCTGGGGATTTTTGGGACTCCTGTGGCTGCGGAAATTTGTCGTCAACTCGAAGCCCGAATTCCTCCCGCTGTTTTTCGGCGTCGGTCTGGCCTTTTACCTGGTTTTCTACGTCATCGTGACCCTAGCATCGGCGAAGAAGGAAAACCCACTTGCCCGTTGGATGCAACTGTGGCTCATCATCGCGAACCTCCTGCTGTTTCTTGGCAGCACCAGCTGGGTCGTCAGCCGCTTCTGCGCCGTCTGGTCCATGAGCCTCTATGTTGCCGCGCTGTTGCTCGTGCAGGCCATCGCCTTGCACTTGATCAAGCGGCATCGGCCGGCGACCTGGCAACTGCCCCACTATTTCTCACTGATGATTCTAGCGGCTTCGGTGTTGCCGATGCTGGTGCAGCAGGACAGGATCATCCTCTTTTCAGGACTGCTATCGGTCTTCATGCTGGCCTACGCTAACAAACACAAGGAATGGTCAGCCTTCTGGGTATCCGCCATCGCGCTGCTGGTGACGTTTGGATACTTCCTGTGGGAGGTGGAGGCCAACTGCCTCCCAGCCCTGTCCGTCGAAGAGGCACCGCTGGATCGATCCATCCTGGTTTACGGGCTGCTGATGGGGACCATCGTTCTGGGGGCCTTGTCGTTCAGCACCTGGCAAATCCACAACTCTGAGCTGCCGCTGCCAAAGAAATGGTTTCGGAATTTTAATTTTGGCAAACTGTTGCGCAGTGTTCTTTTCTTATCAATCTTTCTGACCATGGGCTGGTTGGGGTTTGTCCTGGCTGGTCTGGCAACCGGCACTCTCAATCATTCTTCGGTGGCTTGGTTCACCTCCGGCTGCGTGTTCTTTTTGGCTTTGATCACCCTCTACTCCGGCCGCCAATCATCCTTGAAAATGCGGACGCTTTACCTCTCCGCCGCCTTTGTCCTAACCTACCCGCTGCTGGTTCACTGGGACATGGTCAATTTCCGAACCAGCGTGCTCGAAACCCACAAGCTCAGCGAATCCGTCCTGCTGCTCCACTACCTCGCCATGACCTCGGGACTGGCTCTAGGATGGCTGGTGGCAAATCGCCTCGACTGCAACTACCAGAAAAAACTTCTGCTCCTGCGCATCGTCGAATCCATCACCGTGCTCGCTCTCATGTTCGTCGCTTGCACCGAATACGATAACCTGTCGGTTTTTACGGCAAACACTGGAAATGGTGCCGCCACCCAAAACATGGCAGGTCCCGAGCCACTCTCGCTCAACATCTACCTCCCCTACTCCATCGTCATCTGGCTGCTTGCCTTCGCTGTGTTCGTCAGTGCCGTCATCCGCCAAAAACGGTTCTTACGCAATTTCGCCGTAATCTTGTTCGGCCTCATCCTGGCCAAATTCTTCTTCTACGACTTTGAATCCATCAGCGCAGGCACTCAAGGCATGGTTTACCTGGCCCTGGGAATCTTCCTCATCGGATTCGCTGTCATCTATCAAAAATTGGTGAGAGGCAGAGCCAGTATCTGAAGTCAGCGGCCCACCGCGGCTCCTCACGTCAAGGCCAGGCGCAGACCTGCGAGGATGGCGAAGATGACCACCAGCCACTCAAACAGCCGTTGCGGCACCCGCTGCAGCAGCTTGCCGCCTAACCACACGCCCAGCCACATGGCTGGCAGCAACTTGGCGTTCTCCAGCAAGCTGGCCGGACTGATCAGGGAGAGACCCGCGCTGAGCGGCACTTTTGCGAGATTCACCAGCAGGAAAAACCGCGCGCCCACCCCCACCAAGTCCATCTTGCCAAAACGTCTCGATAATAAAAATAGCTGGATGATCGGCCCGGCTGCGTTGGCCAGCATCGTCGCAAAGCCACCTGCGATCCCGGCCGACAGCCCGAAACCCCGCGAATCCGCCATTTCCTGATAGGCAAGTGGCCACCACCGCCGTCCGAGTTGTACGGCCACCATTGCAAGGACCACCCAGCCGATAACCCGGCGCGCCACCGCATCGTCAATCCTGCCTAGCAAAAACCAGCCGCCCAGCAATCCCAACGCCGTGGGCAGCAGCAGCGGCCAGACCGGCCGCCAGGATCCAAAGCGCCGGAACGCCGGATAGACGGTCAGGTCCGCCACAATCAGCAAGGGCAGTGCCAGGCCGGTGGACACACGCGCTCCGTAAATTTCCGCAAATAGCACCACCGAAATCATCGACAGGCCGCCGAAACCCGCCTTGGACACGCCAACGCACAGCGCGGCGAACATCGCCAAAGCCAGCGTCCACGGATCGGCAGTCATCGCGGCGTGGCTCCCGCCACCGGATCTAGCAAACGAGCGCCGTCACTCTCTCCGGCAAGGCAATATCGGGCATCCACAACCCGAGGGTGGCGCGTGGCACGTGCCTTCGCAAGGAATTATTCCGTTCTTTGCCTTGTCAAGGGCCGCTTCAAGCCTTAGTCGTCGCGCTTTGCAAGATCCCAAACCGATGGCAGCCCCCAAACGCACAGACGAACATCCGCTCGCTAACATCCTCATCAACGTCCTGGTACCAGTGATGATTTTGAGCCTTTTCAGCAAGGACCCGGAGTTGCAGGCACTGCTCGGCAAAGCGGTGCGCCCGTGGCATATCGGCCCTGTCAAGGCCATCATCATCGCCCTCGCCCTGCCACTTGGCTACGGCCTGTGGTTCTTCGCCAAAACCCGCAAACCCAATTTTTTTTCGGGCCTGGGGCTGTTGTCGGTTGTTCTAACTGGCGGATTGACGCTTTATCTGTGGAACAAGGATGGTTCGGTAAAGCCTAACGCCGGGCAGTTATTTGGCATCAAGGAAGCGCTCATTCCGTTAGTGCTAGGGGTGGGCATCTTGTTTTCGCAGCGCACGGCGACGCCACTGATCCGGGTATTCCTGTACAACGACAGCATTTTTGACATCCGGAGAATCGAGGAGCGGGTTGCCGAGTTGGCGGTGCAAAGCGGCTACGAGAAGTTGCTGGCGGCGGCCACGCGGCTGTTTGCCGCTTCATTTTTCGTCAGTGCGGCGATGAACGTGTTCCTTGCGCGGTGGTTTTTCCGGGGGTTCGACCCGCGAGCTGCCGATGCCTTGGAAGTGTATAACAGCATCATCGCCAAAATCACTGGCTGGGGATTTGCCGTCATAGGCGTGCCAGTCCTGATTTTCCTGTTCTTCACCCTCATGCGCCTGCTCGGCGGTTTGCGCCGGCTCACCGGCCTAAGCGACCAAGAGCTGATGCTCCCTCGCTGACCCGGAGTGGTCTAACGCGAGGGCTTGCCATCCCCGAAGTGCTGCTGCTGGGTTTCTAGCAACGCCATCAGTTCGGTGAGTTTGCCGGCGTGAGCGGGAATTTCCGCCAGATTGGTGATTTCCAACGGGTCGGTTTGCAGGTCGAAAAGCTGGGTTTTATCGACCTGCGGGTAACGGATGAGTTTCCAGCGTTCGTCGCAAACGGCGCGTTGGACGTTTCGATAGGCAAACATCAACTCGGTGCGGGCTGGCCGGGCCGGGTCGCGCAGACAAGCGCCGAAGTCGATGCCTTCACTGGTCGTGGGTGCTGCGACGCCGCAGATCGCGCCGAGGGTGGGCAGCACATCGAACAGATAACACATGGCCCCGCTGCGCTTGCCTGCCGGGATGCCCGGGCCGCTGATGATGAGGGGGACGCGCAACGAGTGCTCATAAAGGTTTTGTTTGCCGATGAGGCCATGGCTGCCGCGGGCGACGCCGGAGTCCGCCGAGAAGACCACCAAAGTATTGTTAGCGTACGGAGATGCCGCCAAGGCATCGAGCACGCGGCCAATCTGCGCGTCGAGGTACGAGATATATCGAAAGTAGTCGGCGTTCATCTGGCGCAGTGCGAGCGGCGGGCGAGGATGCGGCAAAAGCACCTCGTCACGGATCATCATCTCGCCATTGTCCCATGGATGTTGCGGCAAGAAATTGCCAGGCAGCGGCATGTCGGCGGCGTCATAGCGAATCGGAAAATCCTCCGGAACGATGTGCGGATCGTGCGGCGCATCGAACGGCACGTAGCAAAAAAACGGCCCACCAGTTTGCCGATTAAGAAAGCCGATAGCTTCGTCGGCAAAGACCGCGCAGGCATGCTTGGCGGCTAGCTTCGGTTTTGTCAGCTTGCCATCCGTCACGTTGCATAGTGAGGCTTTGAGCGGATCTGTCATGCCTCCAACAAAAACACCGCGGGCATTGGGAAAAACCCGCGCCAGAGAGGCCTCGCCATTGTGCCATTTGCCGGACATGAAGGTGGTGTAACCGGCCCGGGCAAACGCTTCAGGCCACGTCTGGTCGCGCTGAAGTTTTTCGTCGATGCGAAACAATGAACGCCCTGATAACAGCATCGCCCGCGACGGCACACATGTCGCTCCCTGCATCCCACCCTGCATATAAGCCCGGTCAAAGGCCACACCCGCCCTCGCCAATCGGTCGAGATTGGGCGTCTTGATCAGCGGGTTGCCAAGAGCCCCGATGGTGTCGGCACGCTGGTCGTCGGCGAACAAGAACAGGATGTTAGGTTTGGTGCTTGCGAGTTGTGGTTCCGCCGCATGCAAAACATTGAGGCAGAAAAAGGACCCACAGGCTGCGACGATGACAGTTGATAAACTCATGATTCCTGTTTGCCGAATGGCTCCGGCGAGCTCTGCGCCTTGCCTTGCGCAGCTGGCTTGATCTGGTTAGCCGGGATTGGCGTGGGCATAAGCGCCTGCACCGACTTGCGCCAGTCCACCAGTTTGCCACGAAGTTCCGCCACCTTCGCGGGTTTCCCGGCAGCCATGTCGTTTTTCTCACCGATATCATCGCGCAGGTTATACAATTCGAAGCTACCGTCTTCGTACGACTCGATGAGTTTCCAATCGCCATCACGCACCGCACCGCCAGGTCCCCCACCCTGGTTGCTGTAATGCGGGTAGTGCCAGTAGAGCGGGCCGCGTTGCAATTCGCCACCCTTGAGCAGCGGCAACAGGCTTACGCCGTCGAGGTGTTGCTGGGGCATGAGCGGCAACCCGGCGAGCTCTAGCAACGTCGGATAGAAATCCGTGCTCACCACCGGCGTATCGCAGTGACTGCCGGGCCTAGTGACGCCCGGGGCGCTGATGATCCAAGGCTCGCGGATGCCACCCTCGTACAACCAACCCTTGCCGCCGCGCAATGGCAGATTCGACGTGGGATGCCCCTCGGCAGTGGCCAGACCGCCGTTGTCCGAGGTGAACACGACAATCGTGTGATCGCTCAGACCATTGCGCTCCAGTGCATCAAGCACCCGGCCAATGGCGCTGTCCATCTGCTCAAGCATGGCGGCATAAGCCACGTGATTCTGAACCAAGCGCACCTTGCTATCGCGTTCCTGGCCCCAGGCGACTGGCGGCACTGACGCCTGCTTTCGCTGGTATTTTGCGATTAATTCCGGCTTAGCCCCGATCGGAATATGAACTGCGAGAAACGGCAGATAGGCGAAAAACGGCTGGTCCTTGTGGGTGTCTATGAAACGCACGGCCTCGTCGGCGATGCGATCGGTGGTCTTGGGATCGTCCTGTGGATTGGGCGGCGGCAGCGCGGACTCGGGATAGTAAAACTGGTTATTGCCTAACAATCTCGGACCAAACCCGTGGGCATTGGGCGAGTACTCGCCGTCTCCTAGATGCCACTTACCGGCAAAAAAGTTGCGATAGCCGGCACCGCGCAGGGCCTTTGCCAGAGTGACTTCGGTGAGCGCCAGTTGATTCTGGTTAGGTGCGGGCAACCATTTGCCCGTGCGGTTGCCTCCAATAAAATTAGTGATGCCGGTGCGCGGCGGATACTTGCCAGTCATGATGCTGGCGCGGGTGGGCGAACACACCGGACATGCCGCGTAGCCAGCCGTGAAGCGCATGGCCCGAGCCGCAAAACGATCAATATTAGGCGTCTCGTAAAACGTTTTCGGGTTGTTCGCGCCAATGTCCATGTAGCCGAGGTCGTCAGCTAAAATGAACACAATGTTAGGCAATCGCTTCTCCTCCGCCGCATCCGCCAACGGCAGCACAACAAAGCAGCCCAAAACCAGAAGCATCCATCTCGGTGTCATCACTGCGAATTTCTAAAATTCAAAATATCATGGTTCCGTCATGTAGAGGCCGCTCGGTTCCTGAACGCGGCCGGGTGGCCGCACGCCCGGGCCTGGTTTCTTCAGGCCGAGGTCGCCCTCCATGGCCGCGACGAATTTTTGCAGGCGCTCGATCTCCTCTGGGTGCTCGGCGGCGACGTCGTGTTGCTCACCGATATCGGTGTCAAGGTTGTAGAGGGTTGGCGTGAATTCAGCCACCGGTGTGCCGGGCTTGTTCTGGCCTCCCCCCATGTTTTCGGATTGGCGCACGATGGCCAGTTTCCACGGACCGCTGCGAACCGCCTCAAGTCGGTTAGAACTAAAATAGTAATGAGCCTCGCGGAGGGATTGCTGCGATTTCCCCAACAGAACTTGCGTCAAATCCCTGCCGTCAAGTTTAACGCCCTCCGGCAAACCTGCGCCGCCTAGCGAGGCAAAGGTTGGTAACAAGTCGATGTTGCCGGCCACCGCATCACAGGAACTCGCGGCGGGCACATGGCCCGGCCACCAGGCGATGGTGGGTTCGCGCATGCCGCCTTCGAAGGTGCCGCCCTTGCCGCCGCGCAGCGGACCGGCGGTGCCGCCGTTTTTCCCTTGGGTGAGCCACGGACCATTGTCGCTGGTAAAGATAACGAGCGTGTTGTCGGCTAGCTTGAGTTCGTGAAGAGTGTCGAGGATCCTGCCGACGCTCCAATCGACCTCTTCGACCCAATCACCATACGAACCATTGCTTGAGTGGCCCTTGAATTTGTCACCCGGGTGAATCGGCACATGCACTGCGGTGTGCGGCAAATACAGAAAGAATGGCTTGGCCTGGTTGTCGGTGATGAACTTGACTGCCTCGTCGGTGTACCGTTCGGTCAGACGATCTTGCGAGGCTGGTGGGACGGTCTCAATGACCTTGTCGTCGCGCACCAAGGGCAGCGGCGGCGACCCCTTGCGTTTGACACCGGTCGGCAGCGGACCGGTTTCGCTGCCACCCATGTCGTTGGAGTAAGGCAAGCCAAAATAGTGGTCGAATCCATGCCTGGTGGGCAAAAACTCCGCCTGATCGCCAACGTGCCATTTACCAATGCACATGGTCGCGTAGCCAGCGTCCTTGAGCAACTCGGCCACCGTTCGTTCCTTCGCACTGATGCCGATAGGGCAGGCAGGAAAGATCACGTCGGGCAGCGACACCCGCTTGGCGTAGCAACCGGTGAGCACCTGCGCCCTCGAAGGCGTGCACACCGGCGCTGCGTAAAATGAGGTGAGCTTCATCCCTTCACGGGCCATCCGGTCGATGTTAGGCGTTCGATTCTTCGTCGAGCCAAACGCTCCCACGTCTCCATAGCCCATATCATCTATCAAGATGAGAATAATGTTAGGCTTGGTGTCAGCAGCCGGCAATGCGGCTGGCAAAGCGAAGAGAATAGCGGCAAAGATACGGCCTGGGTATTTCATGATTTGGTTCATAACGACTCACGAGGTTCCGGCATAGCCTCCTCTGCCCGCTAGGATAGGTGGCGGATCCACAAACACCACAAAAAAATCCGTTTCAGCGCAGCGTCATGATTCCTTGAAAAGCCAAAGATGTGATCGTTAGGTCAATGCGCTCGTCTTGAATCATCAAATCGGGGCCTCTGTTCTTCATCTGAGGCAGTGCCTCGCTGAAACGAATTTTGGCACGGTGCTTGACATCACCAGAAAATTCCCATTGTCTGCGTTCAGATGACTTTGCCAGTCTTTTCTGCTCCAGCTGCAGAGTCGGTGGATGTCGTTTCCAACGTGCCTGAAGTGTCCGCCAATACCCCCGTCCCCACCATGATCAAGCCCAAACTCATCGAATCATTCATCGTCGAACCCGGATCGACCGTGAACCTGAAGGATTTCTCGACCGACTGGACCGAAACCGAAGCCGCCCGCGAACTCGGCAAGGACGTGACCAAAGAGCGTGCCAGTGAGATTCTAGCGGAATCCCACAAGCGGCTTGACGCCGCCCAGGAACGGCTCTACGCCAGTGACACCCATTCGGTGTTGCTCATTTTCCAAGCGATGGATGCCGCAGGCAAGGACGGCACCATCCGCCACGTCATGTCCGGCGTCAATCCGCAGGGTTGCCAAGTGTACAGCTTCAAGAAACCATCCACCGAGGAACTGGATCACAATTTCCTCTGGCGCTACATGAAAGCCCTCCCGGAACGCGGCCGCATCGGTATCTTCAACCGCTCCTATTATGAAGATGTGCTCGTCGTCAAAGTCCATCCAGAGTGGCTGGGGCCAGGCCAACCCACCCATCCTGACGCCAAATTCTGGGAAAAGCGTTACGAGGATATCAATAACTTCGAAAAACACCTCACTCGAAACGGCACCCTCATCCTTAAGTTTTTCCTCCACCTATCCAAAGGCGAACAAAAGCGCCGCTTCCTCGAACGTCTCAACAATCCCGAAAAATATTGGAAATTCTCCGAAGCCGATATGGCGGAACGCGAGCACTGGAAAGACTATCAAAAAGCGTTTGAGGAAGCCCTCAGCGCCACCAGCACCAAGCGCGCCCCTTGGCATGTCATTCCCGCCGACCGCAAGTACGCCGCCCATGCCCTAGTGGCGGACACCGTGACCACCGCGATCCTGAATCTGGACTTGGAATACCCCAAAGTCTCGCCTGAAAAAATGGTCAAACTCGAAGAGGCACGCACACGCCTTGAAAACAAGGACCCGGCCGATTCCGTGGAACCGCCACCCGCCTGAACCCATATCTCTCTGGCCACCTTCTCGCTCAATGGCGTTGACACTCAGAAAACTGGAAAAATATTTTCCAACAACGCCGTCGTTTGCTTTTCCACGGCTCTAGCGGCTGCGGGTTTTACGCCACTCGGCAATCGTTTTGAGGAAAGGCGCGATGAAGCGCTGGACCTTGGCCGCGCCGATGCCGGGCACGCGGATGGCCTCGGCGGCGTTGGTTGGGCGGTAGCGGGCGAGACCTTCGAGCGTTTTATTGTTGAAAACCACATAAGGTTGCAGTTCCTCGCGCTTGGCGATTTTGGCACGCAGATCGCGCAACAATGAGTAGAGTTCCGGGTCGAAGCCGTGGTCCTGCAGGGCGACATCCTGACTGCCGCCGCCGCCAGCTTCCGGCCACACCAAGGTAAAGTCTGCCTCGCCGCGCATCACTCGCTCACCCAGCGGAGTAAGTGTCAGCAGCGGGTACTCGCCGCTGACGGTGATGACCAACCCGGCATCAGCGAGCGAGCGCATCAGGGCGTTGAGGTAGCCAACGCCTTTCACCTTGAGGATGCCGTAGGTGCTGAGCTGATCAAGTCCTGCCGTTAGAATTTCCTGCGAGCGGCTGCCGCAGAGCATTTGGACGATCCGACCGCGGCCATAACGGCCTTCCCAGCCCTCGCTGTTGCGGCGGGACATGCGGGCTACGCCGCTGAGGGTTTTTTGCACAACCAAGCGCTCCTCGGCACTGGGCGCACGCAATTCGCCGTTGCCCAGCTCGCGGCACACGTCGCAGCACCCGCAATCGCCCCCGCCTTCCTCACCAAAATAGCTCAATATCCACCGCTGGCGGCAGGTTCTGGAGTAACACATTTCCACCATTGCCTTGAGTTTTTCGTGGTCCCGGCGGTCTTTTTCCTCGATTGCCAGCTCATCCAACCTCAGCTGGCGGGCCAGCACGTCGGGCTTGAGCAAGCGGGTGCCGCGCATCCGGCGGCCCGGAACATCGAAGCGCTCGATGTAGCCGCTGCGGGCCAGCACGGTGAGGGCGCTACCCACCGCCATCGAGTTTTTGACATCGGCGTGCTTGGCGATTTCATCCAACGTCCGGTGCACCTCAAAGTCCTTGTCAGCCTCGCTCAGTAAATATTGATAGATCGTTCGGATCACCGCCGCCGTCGGATTGGCACCCTCAATGAAAAATTCCTGGGTGCGGGTGTCGGCATAATTAAACAGCAATTCGCACACGGCCGATTCTCCATCGCGTCCGGCACGCCCGGCTTCCTGATAGTAGGCTTCCACGCTGCCGGGCACCTCGTAGTGGATGACAAAGCGCACGTCTGCACGGTCGATGCCCATGCCAAAGGCGTTGGTGGCCACCGCCACATCGGCTTTGCGTTGGATGAAGACCTCCTGCGCCCGTTCTCGCTCGGCATCACTCATGCCGCCATGATAGGCCACGCACTTGAATCCCCAACTGGCGAGAGTCTCGGATACCGCCTCGACTTTTTTGCGGGTGGCGCAATAGACGATGCCTGTGCGGTGGGCGGCGACCACCGCTCGCATCCGCTCATTTTTTTGAGAGGCGTTATCCACAGCGGCGATGCTCAGCGAGAGGTTGGGGCGGGAGAACCCGCTGACCTGCTCGAAGGGCTCGCGCAAGCCCAACACGCTGGTGATGTCCTCCCTGACCACTGGAGTGGCGGTGGCGGTGAAAGCGACGCACTGCGGGTGGCCGAGTTTTTCCAGGGCCTTGCCGAGGCGCAGGTAATCGGGCCGGAAGTCATGCCCCCACTGGCTCAAACAGTGCGCCTCATCCACCGCAAACAATGAAACCTCCACCCCGGCCAGCGCATTGAGAAAACTCTCGGCCCGAAACCGCTCCGGGGCCAAATAGACGAGCTTGTACGCACCGTTTCGCATCGCGTCTAGCCGTTCCCGCTGCTCCGGCCACGACAGCGTCGAGTTGATCATGGTGGCATCAATCCCCCGTGCCACCAGCGCATCGACCTGATCCTTCATCAGCGCAATCAGCGGTGAAATCACCAAGGTGACGCCGCCAAAACACAACGCCGGAATTTGAAAACACAGCGACTTGCCGCCGCCGGTGGGCATCACCACCAAGCCATCGCGCCCGGCGACAATTTGCCCAATCACCTCCTCCTGCCCGTCCAAAAACCCGGAAAACCCGAAATGCCGCTTCAGCGCCTCAAGCGGCGTGGTCACCAACGGTTTGGTGGCGGCAACGGGAGTTATGGAGGCATCGCTCATGGCTTGCGCAAATGAACATCACACACCCGGCACATGTCAACCCCAGTCATCATCCTACCAAGTCGCCAATCGATCCAAAATCCGGCACAAACAAGCGCTTGTAAGTGCGGGCGGCGTAGCCATCGGTCATGCCCGCGAGAAAATCGCACACCAGCCGTGCCCGTCCCGCAGCATCGGGGGCCGCAGCAATTTCCGCAGCCACATCAGCAGGCAGCAATTGGAAATCCTGCCCGTCGATGTTGGCTTGAGCGATGTATCGTTCCCCGAGCACGTCCCAGAGTTGGCGCAACATCCGGCTCCCTTTGTACTCGAGCTGCTTCAACTGCGGCGAGAGAAACACCACATCAAAGGCCAAACGCTTGAACAGGCCGCTCTCCGCCCGTACCCCCTCGTCAACCACTAGGCGGAAGCCATAGCGATGCGTCAAATCACTGAGAAAATTTGTATCGGGCAGCAAGGATGCCGCCTGAATGTAGCGGCCGATGCGTTTCCCGACGAACGGATCGACCCGGTGCTGACGGATCGCCCGCATCAGGTCGCCGAGCGACGTGCCCTCGCTGCATGGTTCGCCGTGCCGTTCTGCCCACGCCTCGATCTTCTCGATATTGAGGAAGCCGGCGCGCACGCTGTCGGAGAGGTCGTTGAGCGAATAGGCCGTGTCGTCCGCCCAATCCATCACTTGGCATTCGATCGACTTCAAGGCGTCGCGAGCCGGGCCCGGCGTGAATTGCGGCGGCAAATCCCGTCCGCCCAGGGCCCAGGCGAGATGCCCGGCCTGATCGTCATACAGGAAGTGATGTTGCGGTGGGCGGCCTGCAGCCGCAGTGAGATCGCTCCACAGGGATTTATATTTGAGGACGCCATCGAGGAATGCCCGGGTGGGATCCATGCCGATTCGCCTCGCCGAAAATATCCGCTCCGTTAGAATCCGCAACGTCTGCGCGTTGCCCTCAAATCCCCCGTGCCCGCTGAGCAAATGATTGAGACTGCGCTCCCCTGCATGCCCAAACGGCGGATGCCCCAAATCATGCGACAAACACACCGCTTCAATCAAATCCGCATCAATGAAAAATCCATCATCTAACAAACCGCCGGGCCGCGTCTTGAGCCAATACGCAATCGACTTGCCAATCTGCGCCACCTCCAGCGAATGCGTCAACCGCGTCCGGTAAAAATCATACTCGCCACTCCAAAATACCTGCGTCTTGTTCTGCAATCGCCGAAACGTCGGCGTGTGCAGCACCCGGTCACGA
This sequence comes from Akkermansiaceae bacterium, assembly GCA_903875675.1. GTDB lineage: Bacteria > Verrucomicrobiota > Verrucomicrobiia > Verrucomicrobiales > Akkermansiaceae > Luteolibacter. The sequence continues at coordinate 9,611 of CAIQXC010000555.1, read as the reverse complement.
TCCGTCTGAAACGGCGTCCGATAATCCTCGGCCGCACCCGTCGCAGAGCGCCGCTCCACATCAAAATCCCTGTAAAACCGATTCAACATCCCTGCGAGCCTAGCCTCTGCCCCTTCCCGTGGCAAACCTTTCCTCTGCCACCTTGGCCCAGGATTCCCCAACTCAAAGAATCTCCAAAAGATTCCTTGGCAAAGCGGGCCGGGCAGCTACGTTTTCGCGCGAAGACTCTTCCCCTGTTTCTGATGAGAATCCCTGTTTTTCTGATTCAGCCGATCCGACCAACGCCTTGGTCGGACCCTGCGTTGCGGATTTCACGCGGTTCGAGTTCCGCCCCCCCCCGGCCTCTGGTCCAGCCGGCACTTTCGACGACCATCACCAGAAAATCAACATTCCAGCTGCAATCGGGATGGATCGGCACTTCCTTGAATCCATTTAAACAACTTCGAAATAGACCACCATTATGGGATTAGATATCAACGCTTGCCGCCTGCTGCTGCTGGCTAAACGCCAAGGCTCTGACTTCTCCAAAACCCTTTGCCTCGGCCGCCTAAATCTGTGCCTAAGCCAAAGCATGATGAAACGCGCCTTGCGGGAATTCAACCTGTTCGTTGACGATGCCCAAGTTACCAGAATTTTCTCCGAGCCCGGCGGCTTCGCCGAGCCCTTCCTTAAAGAATTGGGAGCCATCCAAGTTGATTCCCTAGATGCGACGGACTATGAAGGAGCTACCCATGTGCATGACCTTAACCGGGATCTGCCGCAAAGCATGCAACGCCAATACGATGCCGTCATTGATGGCGGAACGCTGGAGCACGTATTCAATTTCCCTTTGGCTCTCAAAAGTTCCATGGAGACGGTGAAGGAAGGCGGGCGGCTGTTTATCATCACCCAATGCAATAACGCCATGGGACACGGATTCTATCAATTCAGCCCGGAACTCTACTACCGCGTTTTTAGTCAGGAAAACGGATTTTCCCCGGAACACATGTTCATTGCCGAGGGGTCGTTCGGCCAAGTCCCATGGCACTCGGTATCCGACCCGAAAATAATCAAGCGCCGCGTGGAGTTGGTGAATGACGTGCAAACCTATCTTTTGATAGCCGCCAAACGAACATCACTGTTGCCCATCTTTGCCACCTTCCCACAACAATCGGACTACTCCCTCGCATGGCAGGACCGCAGGCCAGATTCAAATTTCAAACCGATTATTGAGTCGAAATTCGAGTTGCGAGACCATTTCCCCCAGTTCATAAAACGTCTAACCCGGTGGGCCCGCATTATTTTGCGACCCCGATTTTCAGCTCCCTGTTACCACCCGGTGGATCCTACCACCTTATCAAACTCATCCTCAGCCGGTACAAAAATCAATCTTGGCACCAAGCCGTAAGGTCGCAACTTCTCCCTCTAATGACCGAGACCCCATCAACAAAATCCGATCAAGAACCCGATGCCTTTGCGCATGGTCCGGTCTATCTGGCGCTGCGCAGATTCGTACGCAACAGCGCACCATTTCTGATTCGTCCGTGGACTGCGCTCAAGCGGATCGTTTGGTCAGTCCGATTCCGCTCCGCTGAATCCCGCTTCAAACAGATTCATAAGACCAATTACTGGGCGAACGCAGAGTCCCTATCCGGTGACGGCTCAACCCTCGAAGCCACCCGCAAGGTCCGCGACGCCCTTGGGATTTTCGTTCGGCAATATGAGGTGTGCAGCTTGCTCGACATCCCGTGTGGCGACTTCAACTGGATGAAGCATGTCCATCTCGATATCCAATACACCGGCGGAGACATTGTGGACGAGCTTGTGGCTCGCAATCAGGAAAACCACGGCACCCCCAATAGGACATTCCAAGTTCTTGATCTAACCAAGACACCCCTGCCGAAATGCGACCTCGTGTTCTCGCGTGACTGCCTCAATCATCTGAGCATCCGGGACGTTCAGCTGGCTATCGATAATATTTGTGCCAGCGGAGCGACCTATCTCGGCGTGACCCAGTTTCCCGCTCAGCAAGTCAACCGGAATCAGGACAGCGGCTTCTCATACCGGGAACTCAACTTCTGCCTTGCCCCGTTCCATTGGCCGCAACCCTTGGCGCAATTCGACGAGCAATCGCACCCCGGCAAACAACTGTGGTTTTGGCGGGTTTGCGATCTGCCCAACTCAAAAGGACAAACGACGGCAATTCCGTGAGTCGCCCACAGAATTCCCGATTGCCCCATGATCCCTAAGAAGATTCATTACATCTGGTTTGGAGGCAGGCCGAAGCCCCCATCCGTTGTAGCTACGATCGATTCGTGGCGGCATGTTCTGCCAGATTTTGAAATCATCCAATGGGATGAAACCAATGTTGACGTCACCCTCCATCCGTGGATGGCCCGGATGCACGGGCAAGGCAAGTTCGCCTTTGCGAGCGACTGGGCCAGGCTCTATATCCTACAACATCAGGGGGGCATCTACCTTGACACGGATGTGGAGATCAAGCGACCCCTGAATCCATTTCTAGAGCACACCATGTTCTGGGGTTTTGAGTATGACTGTTACCTCGCGACTTGCATCATTGGCAGTCGCGCTGACCAACCGGTGTTGGCCGGCCTGCTCAAGGAATACGATGCAATAGGGGAAAGTATCATTAACAATGCTCTCGTCACCCGATACTTCCTGCGGGAATTCGCTGATTTCCGCCTGAACAACCAGGATCAAGTGCTTCGCGGCGATCTTCACATTTTTGGCAAGGAGTATTTCTCAGTGCCCTCGTGGGATCGCAGGAAGAACTTCAGTCGTCATCACGGAAGCAACCTTTGGAACGACGGCCAAAGGAGAACCTCATGGCCGAAGACGATGCTCCGCAGGTTTTTGGGGGAAATTCTCTATTACAAGCTCGTTTCGCACAAAGTTTGTATCACCAATGAATTCTATCCGATCTGCAAACTTCATAAGAAGGCGACGGCTTCGCAGACATCCCGTCGGGAGTGATGACCGGGCATCTCACCGCAGTGGCAGCAAATTGAAAAAAAACGCCCGGTCAGCGGTGGCTGACCAGGCGGGAAGATGTAGGAGATGAATGAGCTTAGGGCCTATGGCTTAGCGCCTGCGGCAGGGGCACCAGGGGTGGCTGCGGCCGCCTCATCAGTTCCAGACCCTTGTTTGCCTACGTGGGCAATAACCACATTGGGCGCATGAGTGGGACGAATGCCCGCAGGGAAGGAGACGTCGGCGATGTGCAGGGAATCCCCCACGTCAAGATGACTGACATCGAAGCCGAGGGTTTCGGGCAGATCGTTGGGCAGACAGGTGATTTCGACGGCATGGATGTATTGCTCGAGCAGGCCGCCAGCCTTGACGCCGATGGCTTCACCGATGAGGTGAGCCGGGATGTGGGCGGTGATGGGGGTGTTTTCGTCGATGGCCAAAAAGTCGGCATGCAGGGGTTTGCCCGAAAGCGCATCGTGATGGACGGCCTGCAGGAATGCCAAACGGGTGCCAGCACCCTCGACTTCGAGGTTGACCAGGATATTTTCCGAACTGCTCTTGGCGAGCATCTCGGAGAATGTTTTGGCATGTACCTTGAGGTTTTGATTTTCGGTGCCGCGTCCGTAAATGACCGACGGGAGCCAGCCTTCGCGGCGCATTTGATTGAGTCTGCCGGAACCGGTGCGGGCTCGCACGGCTGCTTGGAGGGATTGCTTGGTGGCCATATCAGAGAGGGCGTATTGTGTTTGAAGGAAGGGTTGCCGGATGCTTGTGCCTGCGGCCGTGGGGGGCGGACTGTGTAACCCGCCGGTGGCCGCTTGTCAAAAAAATGTTTAAAAAACCTGCAAGTAGCCGTTCAAACCTCAAACAGCGAGGTGACCGACTGGCCATCGCTGATGCGGCGGATGGCCTCACCCATCAATGGGGCGATGCTCACGACGCGGACTTTTTTCCCTGCGGCTTGGGGCACGGAGTCGGTGGTGATGATTTCCTCAATCTCGGATTCATCAAGCCGCCGATGGCCAAGCTCGCCCAAAATCGCGTGCGAAACCCCGGCAAAGATCCGCAGCGCCCCGTGCTTGCGCAAAATCTCCGCCGCCGCTTTGAGCGTGCCGGCCGTCTCCGTCATGTCATCAACCAATAGCACATCCCGGTCCTCAACCTCACCAATCACGTTCATCGCTTCCACCCGCGTGGCACTGACGCGATGCTTGGCAACAATGGCCAACTCGGCCCCAAGCGCATCGGCGTAGGCACGGGCCATTTTCACCCCACCGACGTCCGGGGACACCACCGTCAGGTTGGTGGCGTCCGGATGCTGCTCGCGAAGGTGGTTGATGAGCACCGATTTGGCATACAGGTGGTCCACTGGAATATCGAAAAATCCTTGAATTTGCGGCGCATGCAGGTCCATCGTCAGCACCCGGCCGACGCCTGCGGACGTCAGCAGGTTGGCCACCAACTTGGCGGTGATGGGCACCCGCGGCTGGTCCTTGCGATCCTGCCTGGCGTAGCCATAAAATGGCATCACTGCGGTGATACGCCCGGCACTGGCACGGCGGGCGGCATCCACCATGATGAGCAACTCCATGAGGTTGTGATTGGTCGGCGGGCACGACGGTTGGATGATGAAAACGTCCGCCCCGCGAATGTTCTCGTTGATTTTTACAAACGTCTCACCGTCCGGAAAGGCCGTGACGTGAACGTCGGCGAGTTCTTGTCCAAGGGTGGCGGCGATGCCTTCGGCAAGGGCGCGATGTGCGGTTCCACTGATAAGTTTCATAAGACAGGAGGGCTGGGCGGGGGCGGAGTGTTGACATTCAATGGCCACTCGGCAATACTTTGCTTGAAAAACGCCAACTGCACCGCCCCCTTCGCCGCTTGCCCCATGAATCAACCCGAAACTGCTGAACCCACGGCCCTCGCACCGGAACCATCCGGCTTATCCCGCGAACTATGGGCAGCGCTGGCATGTTCAAGTGCCATTTTGATCTGGTTTTTCGGGTTGGTGCCGCTATTTGGTGCCGAGCGGGCGGAGTCCGCCTTGGGATGGCTTCGCAGCGCTTGGAACAGCGACAACGATTACGAGCACGGGCCCATGTTCCCATTCCTAATCGCAGGTTTGCTGATCTACCGCCACAACGAACTCCGTGCTTCTGTCAAAAATGGCAGCTTTTGGGGACTGGTGCCGGTGCTGGCTGGTGTCCTGTGCTACGTCCTAGCCTTCCGCACCGTGCAACCTCGCGTCGCCATCGCTGGCCTCCCCATCCTCCTGTGGGGCGCGGCTTGGTTCCTCTGGGGCTGGCAGGTGGCCAAAATCGTGAGTTTCCCGCTGTTTTTCTTCTGGCTGGCCATCCCGCTGCCCGGATTCCAGCAGGCCACCATGCACCTGCAACTGCTAGCCACCGCGCTCGCTCACCACGGTGCCGGTTGGTGCGGAGTGGCTACCTACACCCAAGGCACCGACATTCTGCCGGTCAAAGGCAACTGGCCCCCGCTGAGCATCGCTGGCGGTTGCAGCGGCATTCATTCACTGATGGCGCTGATGATGATTTCCGCAGCTTGGGCATACATAGCCAAGATCGCACTGTGGAAAAAGGGCCTGCTATTTTTCGCAGCCGTGCCCCTGGCGATTGTCGGCAACGCGCTGCGGGTGACTTCCATTTTTGTCATTGCCGAGTATGGCGATGCAAAGTGGGCCCGCGAGACTTGGCACGATTGGTCGGGGCTGTTGCTATTTTATCCGTTCTCCCTGGCGTTGCTGTTGGGCTTGCACTCGCTCCTCGAAGGGGCCGTGCCTTGGCGTAACCCTCAGCACAAACAACTCAGGCGGCTCGTGGTCAGCCGTAGCACGCCAGACAACCCACCTGCACCCGCCGCGTGAAACTCAGAGCCTTTATCTTGCCAGCCCTCCTGGCCTCCTCCCTCAGCTCCATCCATTTCCTGCCTCAAACAGGCGAAGTGGCCCAGTCAGCTATCAACATGACTCTGCCCGCCACGGTTGGCACCTGGCAATTGCAAACCAACCCCCCAAGTGAAGCAGAAATTGGCACGCTCGCCAAGGACACCAAATTTGCCAAGGCCACCTGCCTCAGCCCACGCCCGGATGAGTACTCGCCAGAGGGCCTCATCATCCCAGACCGCGCCGACCTCTCAGTGGTGCTCTCCGGCCATGACCTCAATAACTCAATCCACCGCCCCGAACGCTGCATGCCAGCCCAAGGCCACAACATCCTTTCTTCCAAAGACGTCACGACCCAGCTCGCTAACGGCAGGTCCATCACCGTGCGCCGTCTGCGCTCAATCCAAACCCTCACCAATCCTAGCAACCGCAAACTCGACCGCCATTTCGATTGCGTCACCTATTACTTCTTCGTCGGTCACAATCGCATCGAGCACGATCATTTCCATCGAACGGTCTCAGATATGAGCGACCGCATCATCCACGGCATCGACCAACGATGGGCCTACGTCAGCACATCCATGTGGTTCGGCAAAATCCCTTGGATCGATACCCCCGTCACCGAGCAGGAAGCAGACGACAAACTCAAAGGCCTCCTCACCAAGTTTGCCGAATCCCAAATTAACTGGCAGCAAATCCCCAAGTAACTCTCATCACTTGGCTGCCGGATCCGCAGGCTCAACTTGCGCCCCCTTTAAAAATTCAATACAGCGGTTCAAATCCTCCCGCAACTTGGTGAAATCCTCCGGACTCACCCCGGTCGGCAATCGCTCGGTCCGCTCGGCCAAGCTTCGCGCCTTCAAAAATAACGCCAACGCCTCCTCTGGATTGCGCTCATGCCACTTGCGCTTCGCCTCCAACCGCATGTGCCAAGCCTGAAGATAGCGCATCCCTCCGCCCTCCAACAACAATCCCACGTTCTCAAACTCTTCCTTGGCCTCCTTGTCCCGCCCATCCTCTATCAACAACACCCCCAGCCGCTCCCCGATCCCAATGCGCAACTGCCGCGCCTCATACCCAAGCGGCTCCCCACTCGGAAAATTTTGAGACCTAACCAGAGCCTCCCGCGCACCGATCAAGGCGACCAGTGCCTCCAGAGCCCGCTCCTTGGCTAACAATTTATCAGCCTTGCGGCTCAAGTACACCGCCTTCGAGTATCCCGCCTTGAAGCACCCCTCCATCCCGCCCTCCAGCTTGATCGCCCGCCCGAACTGCTCCAGCGCCTCAGCATCCTTGCCTAGCAAACCTAGCAGATTAGCGCGGTTCACCACCGGCCCGGGCACATACGGATTCAGTGCCGACGCCATCTGGTAATCATCCACAGCCCGGGCCACCAAACCCAGATCAACGCCGCCCTCGGGGGCCTCGGCGGCAAGTTGCTGCAATGCCTCCCCTCTCTCCTGATAGAACGCGGCCGTCGGCCACAACCTCAACGCCTCGTTGAGCGCCACAATCTTAGCCGCCGGCGCAACTTCCAAGCGCTTAACACGCTGCTCCCCCCATCGCAACGCCGTCACCCGCGTACCCACCCAACCCATCGGCAACAACCAAACCGCAGCAACCAAGGCCACTGCGCAAGCAAAGATCGCCGGACCACGGACGTTCGCCACCACTTTCCTGCCCATCCCGCCAGGCTGCGCCACTCCGCCTAAACATATTCCTAATAGAAAAGCCCCCGGTGCCAGATGAAATACAAAACTAAAGTTAGATTCTATCAATATTCCGGCGAGGCCAGCCAAGCCGCCCAGCCTCCAGCCATCGGCGTTTGATTCCTTGTTGGAGGGACTGTCTGGAAATATCGCCCGAACCACCGCCAACACCACCAGGGCCCCGATGAATACGACTAACAACCCAGCCCCGACGATGCCGTAATCGGTCGTTGCCTGCAAAATTTCATTATGCACTTGCTCGGGCCGGGTGCCGCCCGCACCGTACATATTCATATCCCAAAACCGATTGCATTCCCAGCTGAAGCTGCGACTCCCCCCGCCTGCCCACGGATGCGAGCCGACACAGGACACGGCGATGCCATCCAGATTGAGCCGGATGGCATTGTCCATCATCCGATCAATGCCCACCTCCTGTTTCCTGACCATCTGGGCGTCGCTCCAGCCCTTGAACAAGAATCCCACCACGACCAAACCGATCAATGGCACGGCCAGAATTGCCGGTGCGAACCAGCGCGCTCCCTGATGCTTGCCGACAATCAAGGCCATCAGCGCAAAGACACCCAATCCGCCGGCCGCGCCGCAAATCCCACCTCGGGAACGGGTAAAGTACACGGCAACCATTCCCGCCACCGCGATCATTCCCCAAAGCCAACGTTCCAACTTATGGTAGCGCCCACCCAATGCTGCGCCGCCAACCAAGCAAGACGAGCCAATCAGAAAATTGGCCCCTTCATTGTAGTGTCCGAAAAATCCCGAGGGCAAGGCGATGCGGGCCACAAACCCCGGCGTGAACCCAGGATCAAACACCTGCCGAACCACCACCGCAGCGCTCGCCAGTACCAGCGATGCCAGCCCCCACATCAACACCCGCTCCGCCAAACGCTGTCCCTGAACGGCTCCAACCACCAAAAAACATCCCACCACCCCTGCCAACAACAGCCCGTCCGCCACTCCATACTCAAGCACCGGCGATGCCCAGGCCCGCCACCCGAACCATGCCACCACCATCCCCCCCACTGCCAGCATCCAGCCACTCGTCACTCGCACGCCACGCCGCCAAATCCCAGGCAGTGCCGCCAGCACCGCCAACCCTAACACCATCAACGACGGCCCCCAATGCCATGCCTTCAGATCCGGGCCCAGCAATACCCCCAGCCACATGGCTATCCCTAAAAAAATTGCCGCCACAACATTCATATTAAAATATCAATCAAATGGGGGATGACGCGTCTATAGCGCAGCCTCGCCTGCTACTTGGCCCCTTTGCCGAGTAATACGGCGGGAATCGTCTTGAGCAGGATCCCAAAATCCAACCACAACGACCAGTTGTCGATATAGTGCAGATCCAATTCCACCCACTCTTCAAAGCTCGTGATTTCATTGCGTCCGCCCGCCTGCCACTCACAGGTGATTCCCGGCTTGACGCTCAAGCGCCGCCGGTGGGCCATCTTGCTGAAGGCGGCCACCTCGTAAAGCGGCAGTGGCCTCGGCCCAACCAAGCTCATGTCACCAAGCACCACATTGAGCAATTGCGGCAACTCGTCAATACTTCGGCTGCGCAACCAACCCCCAAAGGGAAATACCCGCGGATCCTCGTCTAACTTGAAAACCGGGCCGTCCATCCCATTGCCATGCTCCGCCTTGACGTCATCCAATAATTTCTCAGCATTTGGCACCATCGTGCGGAATTTCCACATCCGGAATGGGCCGCCGTACCGACCCGCCCGCATTTGCGAGAAGAACACCGGCGCTCCCGGACTCGCCAACCGAATTCCGATATAGGCGATGAGCCACAGAGGCGAGCTTGCCACAATCGCCAGCACCGCAGCCACCCGGTCAAACACCCCCTTGAACATCAGTTCCCAAGACAGCTCCGGCGTCGACCGAAGCACCAGCATTGGCTTGGATCCGACCATATCAAATTCCGGCCGCGCAATCTGCGTACGGATGAATGATGCCGAAATCCAAGCTTCCACACCCTGCAACTCACAGGCTTCCACAGCCTTGGC